>WLIL01000025.1 GCA_009702245.1 Actinomycetota bacterium | reverse complement strand
CTACCGTGACAAGCGCTATGCGATTCATGATGCGCGCAGTCGCGCAATTTCCTTGAGGTATTGGAAACCAGTTACCAGAGTCAAAATTACCGCGATACCCATTAAAAGTGCGTTAAGTGGATCAAACCAATGTGGCATGGGGAAAATATAGAAACCGATAGCAAATCCTTGCGTAAGGGTTTTTGCCTTACCACCACGACTTGCTGGGATAACTTTCTTGGAGATCACCGTAAAACGGAGCACTGTAATTCCAATTTCGCGCACCATGATGACAATCGTGACCCACCACCACACATCACCAAGGATCGAGAGGCCAATGAGCCCTGCGCCGATCAGCGCTTTATCTGCGATCGGGTCAAGGAGCGCACCTAAATCAGTTCCAATGCCACGCTTGCGGGCCAGCTCTCCATCCAGGCGATCAGTGAAGGCGGCAATTGCGAAGACGAACCAGGCGAGGGCGCGCCACCACGAATTTGTACCATCATGAGCGAAGAGCGCCCAGAGCATTACGGGAACCAAGAGAATGCGGATGAGGGTGAGCCAATTAGCAATATTGACGATACCTACCTTGGGGGTTTGCTCACTCATCGATACTCGCTACCCCAGTGGTTCCGCACGCACATCTGCACCCTCAGAAGCATAGATTCGTCCTTGCAAAATATCTCCCACCCGCGCCCGAGGGAAACCCCTCAAAGTAGTACTCCCGTCTACCTCGGGACCTTGATGAAGTGCACGACCCTCACATTCATTGCCGTGGACGCTTTCGACGAGAACGCTGACTGCCTCACCCATACGTTCCTCAGCTCGTTGGGCCATCAACTCCTCAACAAGAGCGCTCGTTCTTTCCACGCGGTATCTGATCTCGTCTTCGTCTAACTTTCCAGGCAGATCAACAGCCGAGGTGCCTTCTTCATCGCTATATCCAAAGACGCCTACGGCATCAAGCCTGGCCGCCTCTAAGAATTGGAGCAGAGTTTCAAAGTCGTCTTCGCTCTCGCCTGGAAATCCAACAATGAAATTGGAACGCACTCCGGCAAGTGGAGCACGCTCTCTGATTTGCGAAAGTAGAGAGAGGAACTTTTCACTATCCCCAAAACGCTTCATATTGCGAAGTACTTCGCCACTCGCGTGCTGGAAGGAGAGATCAAAATATGGAGCAATACCAGTAGTGCTCGCCATGACATCCAACAATGTTGGGCGCACCTCGGCGGGTTGCAAGTAGGCAACACGAATTCGATCAATACCATCCACGAGCGCTAACGCAGGCAGAAGCGATTCGAGTAAACGAATATCTCCAAGATCTTTACCGTAGGAAGTTGAATTCTCGCTCACCAAAACGATTTCTTTAACACCTTGATCTGCGAGCCATCGAGCCTCATCAATAATGTCAGTCGGCCTGCGAGAGATGAAAGAGCCACGAAAGGCAGGAATGGCGCAGAATGAGCATCTTCGGTCACACCCCGAAGCAATCTTGATTGATGCAACAGGTTCGTTTCCAAGTCGGCGGCGAAGCATTCGCCTCGCTGGGGCACTGCCCGCAACGGTCAGATCTTCAACGCGCTCGCCGTGCCCTGGGATTTTGATGAGTGCATCTGATCTTTCACTCGGCGCGATGGGGAGCAAGTTGCGTCTATCTCGAGGCGTATGAGTCTCGATAATCCCACCTTCGAGGATGTGTGAAAGTCGAGCTGAAATGTCTTCATAGTCATCAAACCCAAGAACTGCATCTGCCTCAGGCAGTGATTGGGCGAGTTCTTCCCCGTATCTCTCTGCCAAACACCCTACGGCCACCACTCGTCGATTGCGCTTACCATCTCCGTGAGAGGCCGCTTCTAAAATGGCATCGATGGAGTCCTTCTTGGCACTCTCCACGAAGCCACACGTATTCACAACTGCAATATCAGCTTCGGCAGCATCATCAACTAACAACCAGCCATCACTTTCCAAGCGGGCGGCTAACTCCTCAGAATCAACTTCATTCCGGGCGCACCCCATGGTGACCAGTGCGACCTTTTTCATGAACACCAGCCTAGTTGGTGGACCCGTGAACTCTGGCCACTCAGGCATTTTCGGCGGAATCAGCCTTGCGTGGGGTCTCCGGTGCCGAAATCAAAGTGCAGCACTTCACGGCTACCACCGGGTGTGCCAAGTTTCTTGCCGTTGACAGAGAGTGTGACCGCCCCGGCATTGCCAATGACCACTCGGAGGTGCTGCGGATCATGAAATTCCTTGGTAGCTCCTTTTTGAAGAATGCCAGCGAAGAGTTGTGCCCCCGAGTCGCTCGTAATGGCGATCCACGATGATTCAGAAACTGCAGAGATGACGACGGTGACATCATCGGTCAGTAGCGCCGTAGCTTCACTCGCACTAGGAGTGTTAGACGCCATAGATGGATCATTTTGCGGAGTATTCGTGGTTACTGCCGATGCAAGCGGAGGATCAACAAGATCCTTCCCTCCCACAAAGAGTGAGAAACCTATTACTCCGGCAATTACCACCGCAGCAGATGCCATGATTGGTGCCCACGGGAGCGTGCGCTTCACTGGCTGCAACATGGATGCCATTTGGTTGAGCGCGCTCGGTGCAGGTTTTACTTGGAGACCGAATGCAACCATGAGCTCGTTGACATCCATATCTAATGCGGTGGCTATCGAACGTACGTGGCCGCGCGCATAGACCTCGCCACCACAAGGGTCAAAATTATCTGATTCGATGGCCACCAACACTGAATTACGCAAACGTACTTTGGCGGCGACCTCGGCGACGCTCAAGCCCGCGGCGATACGCGCCTGCGTGATTTGAGCGCCAACGGTCATAAATCCTCCTCGAGGTGGGGATACCCCTACGGAACTATGCCTCTAAGGATACGCAACGATGACGTGAATGGCTAACCATTAAACGAATTTAACGAGAACTCACGCCTCACCCCGTATGAAATTCAATTAAAGACTTGCAAGCACCCCTGGGAGATCGTCCGCCTTTATCAGGACATCGCGCGCTTTAGAACCTTCAGAGGGGCCAACGATTCCGCGGCTTTCCATGAGATCCATCAATCTGCCGGCCTTAGCGAAGCCCACTCGTAACTTCCTTTGGAGCATCGAAGTTGAACCAAATTGAGTAGAGACCACTAGTTCGATTGCTTGCATGAGCAGATCAAGATCATCACCAATGTCATCATCGACTTCTTTGCGCTGAACACCGACGCTGAAAACATCCTCGCGATAGATGGGTTCGTGTTGCGCTTTGACATGCTTTACAACAGCTTCAATCTCGCGCTCTGAGACATACGCTCCTTGTATACGCATCGCTTTACTAGCTCCCATGGGTAAGAAAAGCCCGTCGCCTTGTCCGACAAGTTTCTCTGCTCCAGGTTGATCGAGAATAACTCGCGAGTCGGCAAGCGACGAAGTTGCAAAGGAGAGTCGTGAAGGCACGTTAGCTTTAATAAGGCCAGTGACCACGTCGACGCTAGGTCGCTGCGTAGCAAGGACTAAGTGGATACCCGCCGCGCGCGCTAACTGAGTAATACGCACAATTGATTCTTCAACGTCTCGCGGAGCCACCATCATAAGATCTGCCAGCTCATCGACAATCACAAGCAAATAGGGGTAGGGACGAAGCTTGCGATCTGAACCAAGTGGCGGAGTGAGTTTTCCACTGCGTACCGCTTTGTTGAAATCATCAATATGGCGGAAACCAAAGTTGGAAAGATCGTCGTACCGTGCATCCATTTCGCGCACTACCCATTGCAGCGCTTCAGCAGCTTTCTTGGGGTTGGTCAAAATGGGAGTGATCAAGTGCGGAATGCCTTGATAGGCGTTGAGCTCTACGCGTTTGGGATCAATCAAGATCATGCGCACATCGTTTGGAGTGGCGCGCATCATCACTGATGTGACGAGCGCATTTATCCAACTTGATTTGCCTGCTCCAGTAGCACCTGCAACCAAGAGGTGGGGCATCTTGGTGAGATTGGCACAGACAAAGCCACCTTCAACATCTTTTCCAAGCGAAACCACCATGGGATGGTGATCATTTCCAGCAACCGTTGAACGGAGTACGTCACCGAGTAACACGGTCTCTCGATCCGTATTAGGAATCTCAATTCCCACAGCAGACTTACCCGGGATGGGACTCAGGATACGAACATCGCTACTAGCGACCGCATAGGAGATATTCTTTGAAAGCGCTGTAATCCTTTCAACTTTAACTGCGGCACCTAGCTCAACTTCATATCTAGTGACTGTGGGGCCGCGCAAAAAACCAGTAACTTTTGCATCGATTTGAAACTCTTCAAATACTTGGGTGAGTGATTCCACGATCTTGTCGTTGGCCGCGCTTTTCGCTTTGCTGGGCGCACCCGCTTTCAAAATATCTAATGGAGGCAACACGTACTCGGCGCCTTCAGTAAATTCCATCTGAGTTGGCGCGTCTGCTGGTTTGGTACCTTCGAAAGATGCCACTTGCTCCGGTGGTGCTACTCGAATCGGCTCAGCAAGTGCTTCCAATACCTGTTCAACTAATTCATCCTGCGCCAGTTCCTCTTCAAACTCTTCTTCAATGTCTTCTTGAATCTCTTCTGCTTCGCGAAGAATGGGAGACTCAAAAGGTTCACTTTCGGAGATTTCAAACTCTTCCTGAAGTTCACGAGCTTCGCGTCTGTCAGCCAGGCGGGTAGAGAGTGGTGAAATAAGGGTTCGGAATTTCTCGGGTACTGCATGCAGCGGAGTTGCTGTGACAATCAAGAGCCCAAAGATAATGACAAGTAGTAAGACCGGGAAGGCCAGATACTTCGTCACTAACGCGGAGAGTGGAGCGGCGAGGAGATAACCCACCCAACCACCAGAATTGCGCGCGCCAGAGAGTCCAGGATTATCTGTAACTACATGAACGAGTCCGGAGACTCCAAAAGTAAAAATAATCACCCCGATAGCAATACGTCCGGTAGCAGCGCCTTCTTGCGGCTTACGCAGAATGCGGATCGCCAGCAGGATGAGTACTAGCGGTATCAAGATGGCGAGGCGGCCAACAAGGTCATGGGCGGCACCATCCATGAATGCACCGAAGAAATTCGGAACATGCCACCAAACCCCCGCAGCCACCAAGATCGCCAGCACGATGAGTCCCAATCCGAGGCCATCTCGACGATGACTGGGATCTAAGTCGCGGGCCTCTCGGCTGAGAAAGCGGACGCCACCGCCTAATCCGCGAGCGATGGTTCGCCAAATACGCACAAGCACGCCAAAAAACCCTCGACCTTTTCCAGGCTTAGGGGGTGCAATTTTCTTGGCTTTAGCTGCCACGCAAATACAGTACGAGAATGGGGCGAATCGGACGGGCAGGCGCGCCGGGCTAGACCTCAACCACGATCGGCAGGATCATCGGGCGTCGGCGATGAGTGGTGTTGACCCATTGACCCACCGTCCGGCGCACAATCTGTGCCAATTGATGCGAACCACCCACACCATCACTGGCTGCATTGCGAAGTGCTTCCACAATCTTGATCTTGACCTCATCAAAGACATCTTCAGTTTCGGCAAAGCCACGCGCATGAATATCTGGACCAGAGACGATCTTTCCAGTGGTGGAATCCACTGCAACAACTATGGAGATGAACCCTTCTTCCCCAAGTACTCGACGGTCCTTAAGCGATGCTTCAGTGATGTCACCGACGCTCTGCCCATCAACATAGATATACCCGACCGTAATTACCCCAGCAATATTGACTCGGCCGTCTCGGAGATCGACCACCACCCCGTCATCGACGGTGACGATATTTTCATCTGCAATGCCAGTAAGTCGAGCGAGATCAGCGTTGGCTCGCAAGTGGCGCCACTCACCATGAATCGGCATTACATTCTTTGGCTTTACTAAGTTGTAACAGTAAAGCAATTCGCCAGCGCTTGCGTGGCCAGATACGTGCACCATCGCATTGCTCTTATGAACTACTTTTGCGCCAAATCTCATTAAGCCGTTGATGACACGATAAACAGAATTCTCATTCCCAGGAATGAGAGAAGAAGCCAGGATGACCGTGTCGCCCTCCCCTACGCGAATTTGGTGATCTCCACTCGCCATTCGCGAAAGTGCCGCCATCGGCTCACCTTGTGAACCCGTACAGATGAGTACCAACTCGTTATCCTTGAAATTCTCCATCTGCTTCGCGTCAATAAGAACGCCATCGGGGATAGTTAAATATCCAAGCTCATGAGCCACACGCATATTGCGAACCATCGAACGGCCGACTAACGCAACCTTTCTAGAGTGCGCCGCGGCTGTATCAATCACTTGCTGAACGCGGTGCACATGAGAGGCAAACGATGCAACGACTACTCGACGCTCGGTTTTAGAAAAAACCCGATCGAGCACTGGCAAAATTTCTCGCTCGCTTGTAGTGAATCCGGGTACTTCGGCATTGGTGGAGTCAACCATGAAGAGATCCACGCCTTCACTGCCAAGTCGAGCGAAAGTGGCAAGATCGGTGAGGCGACCGTCGAGTGGAAGTTGATCCATTTTGAAATCACCGGTGTGTAAAATTCGACCGGCGGAAGTGGTGATTGCGATCGCAAGCGCATCAGGAATCGAGTGATTCACCGCAATGAATTCGAGATTGAACGGTCCGAATTGTTCGACCTGCCCCTCTTTCACTTCAAGGGATCGAGGGCGAATGCGGTGTTCCTTTAGTTTCTCTTCAAGAAATGCAAGAGTCAGTCGAGATCCCACAAGTGGAATCTCGCCCGCTTCGCGCAAGATGAAAGGAACCGCGCCGATGTGGTCTTCATGTGCATGTGTAAGAACAATCGCTAAGACATCCCCCCAACGCTCGCGCAGATACGAAAAATCAGGCAAGATCAAATCGACGCCCGGTTGATTTTCCTCGGGAAAGAGCACTCCCGCATCAACGATCAGGATTTTTCCGTCATGTTCAAAGACCGTCATGTTGCGGCCGACATCGCCCAGCCCGCCGAGGGCGACAATTCGGGTCGTGCCCTTTTCTAGGGCTGATGGTTCAGAGAGTTCCGGATGCGAATGGCTCATGAGGGAAGAGTGATACCACCAGCGACAAGATCGAGCTTGAGTTGTGCAATTTGCTCCGGAGTAGCGTCTACAAGTGGAAGGCGCGTATGCCCGCCAGGCAGTCCGAGCAAGTTGAGTGAGGCTTTGGTAAGAATCGCACCCTGCGTGCGAAAAGTTCCGGTATAGATCGGGAGCAAAGAGTGATGAATCTCTGTTGCGCGCACTCGATCACCAGAAAACCAGGCATTTAACATCTCTTTTAGTGGGCGACCAATGACATGACCACAGACACTCACAAATCCCACCGCACCGATGGAGAGCAATGGCAGGTTATTCATGTCGTCACCGCAATACACCGGAATGCCCGAGCGCTTAATCACCCATGAGGTAGCACCCAGATCACCCTTGGCATCTTTGAGTGCCACCATCTTGGGATGCTCGGCCAAACGACAGATGGTGTCGGTTTCAATGGCAACTCCCGTACGAGCGGGAATGTCATACATCAATATGTTGAGATCAGTGGCATCCGCAATCGTTTTAAAGTGGGCTTCGATGCCTGCCTGCGGCGGCTTGTTGTAATAGGGCGTCACCACCATGAGCGCATGTGCTCCTGCCTTAGCGTGGCGTTTGGCAAGTTCCACAGAGTGCGCAGTTTCATTATTTCCGGCACCCGAAATAATGGTGGCCTTATCGCCCACAGCACGCACAACGAGTTTGATGATTTCATCTTTCTCATCATCTGTCGTAGTGGGCGCTTCGCCAGTGGTCCCATTGACCACGATGCCATCGTGACCAGAATCCACAAGGTGATGGGCCATCTTTTCCACCGCTGCAAAATCAATCTCACCCGTTGACTTAAACGGGGTGACCATGGCAGTCAGCAGACGCCCAAAGGGAGGGGTGATATCACTCATGAGGCAACGATACCGGTCTCTCCCGCTAGGGACAGACTCGCCCGCCAGCATTAAAGGCTCCGTGGGTCAAAGGCATGAGCCCAGCCCAGACCACTTCCATCTTCTCAGCGACCATTTCGATCTCCCTCTGAGGGTAAGAAGGGAAGTGTGAGCCTTCTGATTTTGTGCGTAGCGAGAGGAAGTTCATCAAGGCTCGGGCATTCATAGAGACATACATGCTGGAGTAAAGCCCCACTGGAAGGACCGTGCGAGCTACTTCTCGAGCAATACCCACTTCTAGCATCTCCTGGTAGGCCTCATAGGAGACCACATAAGAACGTTTCATCGCACTTACCGAAGTTTCATATTGCTCATCAGTTCCATCAATGAATTCGTAGGCTCCGGTCTTACCCACCTGGATGAGTTTTCTCTCAGGACCAGGAATGTAAAAAACTGGCTTCAATTCGCGATAGCGCCCACTCTCCTCGTTATAGGAGGCAATTCTGTGGCGCATAAATTCTCTGAAGACAAAGATCGGCGCGGAGATGAAGAAAGTCATTGAAGTGTGCTCAAAGGGTGAGCCGTGACGCTCACGCGCTAGATAATTAATGAGACCTTTTGCCTTCTCCGGATCCGAGCCGACATCTTCGAGAGATTGCTCCCCGGCGGTCGAGACTCGGGCGGCCCAAATGACATCGGCATCACTAGCGCTAGCCTTAACCAATTCGACGGTCACATCTGAGCGAAATACGATCTTGTCCACCCTTGGACAGTAACGGAGAAAGGCACTCATGCCAGAGCTAACACGCGCGAACGAAGAGGTCCGAGTGGCTCATCTCACCGACGCCTTTTCTATCGCCGCCATCTCTCATCGAGCCTGGTCCGCCCGCAACCTTCCCTCCCTGCCACTGCCGTCCCTGGCTGACATGGAATCCCAATGGCGCAGCTCAATTACCTCTCCTCCATCCATCCGCCATCGAGTTCTTGTCGCCCTCTCAAACGGGGTCGTCGTAGGGTTTGCCTGCCTCGTACCGATTTCGGAGAGCGTTGACGAAGTAAGTGAATTACTCATTGATCCAGATCTTCTTCGGCGAGGCCACGGTTCCCGCTTACTCAACGCCATCGCAGACACTTCGGCCAGCGAAGTTACTGGCCTATCAATCTGGAGCGATCTCACCGCGCTTGATACTTTTCTCGAGAGTGCTGGCTGGGGGAAGAGCGATCGCACGCGAACTTTAGAGAGCCCAGATTTGACGCTCATACAGCACCGCTGGGTAACCTCACTTCGAGATTCACCTAGTGAGAGCGACGGTTCGTGAACCAAGAGGTTGAATTACCCGATAGCGAACGCCGTCGCATTACTCGCGATGGCGTGAGTTTGGCGTTCACGGTGGGGCTCTACGGAACGGCCTTTGGCGCGGCAGCAAGTAGTAGTGGTCTCTCCCCGTGGCAAGCGCTTGCTTTGTCGGCACTGCTCTTCTCTGGTGCTTCACAATTTGCCGTTGTTGGCGTGGGCGTCATCACTTCATGGTCACTCGCAGTCACTGCGATCACCGGAGCGCTCCTGCTCGGGACACGAAATGCACTCTACGGATTACGCATGGCTCCGATCTTGCAAGTGCGCGGCCTGAAGCGCGTCGCAGCAGCACAAATAACAATAGATGAGTCAACCGGAGTAGCGATTTCACAAGAGCACCTCGGACTTCCCGCTATGCGTCACGGCTTCTGGGTAACTGGGTTGGGTGTGTATGTTTTCTGGAACTCATTTACCCTGCTCGGCGCATTAGGTGCCGACGCGTTAGGTGACCCAGCGCAATTTGGGCTTGATGCGGCCGTGCCTGCAGCATTCCTAGGTTTGCTCTGGCCGCGCCTCAAAGGTCGCACACCGTGGGCAGTCGGTATGGCTGCAGCTATTACCGTCCTGATCTTGCTACCGCATGCGCCCGTGGGAGTTCCAGTAATCAGTAGCGCCATTGCCGCCGTAATCGCTGGCTGGAAGAACGGGGTTGACAAAAAATGATTTGGGCAACCGTTCTCATATCGAGTGTGGGCTGTTTCTTATTGAAGTATGCCGGGATGGCAATGCCAGAAGCATGGCTCTCCTCCCCACGTGTACAACGCATAGCAAACCTCATGCCCGTCGCGCTTCTCAGCGCCCTTGTAATCGCACAAACTTTCGGTGTTGGACAAACATTGGTGTTCGACGAGCGCGCGGCCGGTGTGGGAGTAGCAATTGTGGTTCTCTTACTTCGCGCACCATTCCCAGTAGTCGTAGTTGCGGCCGCCGTGACATCAGCACTCTTGCATCGACTATGAACCTCATAGCAAAATTAATTTAGAGGTTGAGAAAGCTCTCTAAACCGAGTGTGAGGCCAGGATGTGTACCGATATTTCTGACAGCAAGCACCACGCCTGGCATAAAGCCACTGCGATCAAGTGAGTCATGCCGAATCGTAAAGATCTCCCCTGGATCACCGAAGATGACTTCTTGATGAGCTACTAATCCACGAAGTCGAACTGAATGAACTGGCACTCCATCAACATCTGCCCCACGCGCGCCAGCGAGACCACTTGATGTGGCGTCAGGTTGTGGGCCGAGTCCAGCTTCTTTACGCGCCACTGCAATTCGCTGAGCAGTATGTGTCGCCGTTCCGCTCGGTGCATCTGCCTTGTTTGGATGATGCAACTCGACAATCTCTACGGATTCAAAGAAGCGAGCAGCACTTTCCGCAAAGCGCATCATGAGGACTGCGCCCAAACCAAAATTCGGAGCCACAATGACGCCACTTTTCGACGAGGCGAGCCAGGTGCGCAACTCAGAGAGGCGGGCGTCATCAAATCCGGTAGTGCCCACTACGCCATGAATGTCATGTGCTATCAGAAATTTGAGGTTTGCCATCACCGCGTCAGGGTGGGTGAAGTCAACTACCACCTCAGCTTGAGCAGAAGTGAGAGCGTCGAGTGAATCTCCCAGATCGAGTGCAGCCACCACTTCCATGTCATCGGCATCTGTGACCGCGCGAACTACCTCTGAGCCCATTCGCCCTTTGGCGCCGAGAACTCCGACTCGTATCATGTGGTGAATTATGCCATTACCCGTGCGAACTTGCTTTGGGCGCGACCGGGGAAGGGGCCGATAACTGCGAGTGAGAGTTGCTTGCCGAGGAAATCACGCGCCGCTTGGTGTACTTGGTCAGGGGTCACCGCTTCGATTTCCGCGAGGAGCTCATCAACGCTCTTTTGATCGCCGTACATCAATTCAGATTTACCGATGCGTGACATGCGAGATCCAGTGTCTTCAAGCCCCAGCACCAACCCACCGCGGGCTGTTCCCTTGGCTCTGGCAACCTCGTCGTCGGTCAGCCCATTTTCCACAACATCGTTTATCACTTCACGAGCAATTGAAATGACATCGTATGCGCGCGCAGGTTGAGTGCCTGCATAAATACTGAAAATCCCAGAGCCGGCAAATTGTTGCCCGAACGCGTACACAGAATATGCCAGACCACGCTTCTCGCGAATCTCTTGGAAGAGACGCGATGACATACCTCCACCGAGCGCAATGCTTAACATTGCAAGTGCAAAGCGGCGATCATCGCTGCGCGAGACACCTTCAACGCCCAACATGATGTGCGCTTGCTCTCCGGGGCGGTTGACCACGTCAATAGCCCCCACACCTACCGGTTTAATACGCTTCGCGGTGCGTATCTCAGCAGGTAGAGCTACTTCATCACTAAAACCATCGCGAGCAAATGCCTTGCTCACCATCTTGACAACCTTGTCGTGCGAAATATTGCCAGCGACCGCAACGACAAGATTCTCTGGACGGTATTTTCGCTTGTAATAGCGATACACCGCTTCGCGACTCATCGATTTAATCGAATCTGTGGTTCCCAAGATTGGTTTGCCAATCGAGCTGTCGCCGAAGAGGGTTTCAGAAAATACATCATGGATGAGATCTCCGGGATCATCATCTCGCATGGCGATTTCCTCGAGGACAACTCCACGCTCAGAATCGACATCTGCCTTTGTTACCAAAGAGGACGTGATCATGTCGGAGATAACTTCAACAGCTAGCGGTAAATCTTGATCAAGAGTGCGAGCGTAGAAGCAAGTATTTTCTTTCCCGGTGAATGCATTGGTTTCCCCACCAACGGCTTCAATACTTGAAGAAATATCCAGGGCGGAGCGAGTTGCGGTGCCCTTAAAGAGCAAATGCTCAAGGAAGTGCGAGGCCCCTGCCACAGACTGGCTCTCATCACGGGACCCCACGTTTGCCCAGACACCATAAGCAGCTGAGCGCACAGTGTGGACTTCTTCAGTGACAATCCGGAGACCAGACGGAAGAACGGTGCGGCGAATAGTCATCGCACGCACCGTCCTTTCGTTATGTACCGCAATTAGTTTGCTGCCGCTTCGCCTTCGAGAACTGGAACGAGCGAGAGCTTGCCCTTGGGATCAATCTCAGCGATTTCTACTTGAATCTTGTCGCCGACATTCATGACATCCTCTACGTTTTCGATGCGCTTGCCGCCATGCATCTTCTTGATCTGCGAAATGTGAAGCAGACCATCCTTGCCTGGCAAGAGCGAAACGAAAGCGCCAAAAGTAGCAAGCTTCACGACGGTACCGAGGTAGCGTTCGCCAACCTCAGGCATCGTGGGGTTTGCAATGGCATTGATCTGCGCACGAGCAGCCTCTGCAGCGCTTCCAACAGTGGCACCAATGTAAATTGTGCCATCGTCTTCGATCGAAATTTCGGCGCCAGTCTCATCTTGGATTTGGTTAATGATCTTGCCCTTAGGCCCGATCACTGCACCGATTTGATCGACTGGAATCTTGATGGAAATGATGCGAGGAGCAAAGAGGCTCATCTCATCAGGAGCGTCGATGGCTTCTGCCATCACCTCAAGAATTTCGAGACGGGCTTCGCGTGCTTGTTGAAGCGCACCACCAAGGACGCTGGCAGGAATGCCATCGAGCTTGGTGTCGAGTTGCAATGCGGTGATGAAGTCCTTCGTACCGGCGACCTTGAAGTCCATATCACCAAAGGCATCTTCGGCACCGAGGATGTCGGTGAGTGCCACATACTCAATCTTGCCATCGACCACGTCAGAGACGAGGCCCATTGCGATACCGGCAACAGCCGCACGCAGCGGAACGCCCGCATTGAGCAAAGCCATCGTGGAGGCACAAACAGAACCCATCGAAGTGGAACCGTTAGAACCAAGGGCTTCAGATACTTGACGAATCGCGTAAGGGAAATCAGCACGCGATGGAAGTACTGGAAGGAGCGCGCGCTCAGCAAGAGCACCATGACCAATTTCGCGACGCTTAGGAGTACCTACGCGGCCGGTCTCACCAGTTGAATATGGTGGGAAGTTGTAATTGTGCATGTAACGCTTCGTTGTCTCTGGATCGAGAGTATCGAGTTGTTGTTCCATCTTGAGCATGTTCAAAGTGGTAACACCCAGGATCTGGGTCTCGCCACGTTCAAAGAGCGCGGAACCGTGAACGCGAGGAATAACAGCAACTTCGGCCGAGAGCTCGCGAATATCGCGAAGTCCACGACCATCGATGCGCACCTTGTCGCGAAGGATACGAAGGCGGACCAACTTCTTCGTGACCGACTTGAATGCCGCAGAAACTTCACCTTCGCGACCTTCGAATTGCGTAGCAAGTGCAGCTTTAACGCCATCTTTGATGCGATCGATTTCTGTTTCGCGAACTTGCTTGCCAGCAATGGTCATTGCCTTCTCAAGCTCTGTCGAGACAGCACCTGAAACAGCTTCGTACACGTCTGCTTGGTACTCAAGGAAGATAGGGAAATCGCCAGTGGCCTTTGCAGCCTTAGAAGCAACTTCCATTTGCGCCTCGCAAAGCGCCTTAATGAATGGCTTAGAAGCCTCGAGACCTTGGGCCACAACTTCTTCAGTAGGAGCAATCCCACCATCTGCAATGAGATCGATGGTACGAGCAGTCGCTTCGGCTTCCACCATCATGATCGCGACGTCGTCGCCTGCGATTCGCCCGGCAACGACCATGTCGAAGACGGCATTTTGAAGTTGTGGATGTGAAGGGAATGCCACCCATTGACCTTCGATGAGTGCAACACGCACGCCACCAATAGGACCAGAGAAGGGCAAGCCAGCAAGCTGAGTGGACATTGATGCTGCATTGATTGCGATGACGTCGTAAAGCTCTTCAGGATTGAGGGCCATGACGGTCACAACAACCTGAACTTCGTTGCGAAGTCCCTTTACGAAAGAGGGACGCAGTGGACGATCGATGAGGCGGCAAGTGAGGATGGCGCCTTCGCTGGGACGTCCTTCGCGACGGAAGAACGATCCTGGAATGCGGCCGACTGAGTACATGCGCTCTTCGACATCGACAGTAAGTGGGAAGAAGTCAAAGTGATCTTTTGGCGACTTCGATGCAGTGGTTGCCGAGAAGAGCATGGTGTCTTCATCGAAATAAACTGCGGTGCTTCCGGCTGCTTG
>WLIL01000024.1 GCA_009702245.1 Actinomycetota bacterium | reverse complement strand
AGCACACTCATTTGGCTCTGTGCGAAATGCCCACGGTAACTATCAATGGCGACCCCGGCGGCCGACGCTAAAACAATAACGAGTTGTTCATCTTCTTCAGTGAATTCCTTTCCATTGCGCTTTTGTGTGAGATAGAGGCTTCCATACACCTCATCTCGAATTCTGATAGGTACACCCAAAAAACCAGCCATTGATGGATGACCTTCAGGAAATCCCACCGATGCTGGATGCTCTCGGATTTCCTTTACGCGCAGTGGCTGAGGATGCTCAAGTAGATGACCAAGAAGACCCTTTCCTTCTGGAAAGGAGGCAATCTCGTCGGCACTTTCTTCGCTAATGCCCACGTAGGTAAATTCTTCAAGAGTTCCGTCTAGACCCAACGCTCCGAGAGCGCCGTACATGCAGTCGACAATCAGAACCGCGTTCTCCACGAGACGCCTCAACGAGGTCTTGAGATCCTCTCCTCTCGCCACATCCATCACGGCATCAGAGAGCGCCACTAAGCGATTATCGTCCACGTTCACAGTCCCAGTCTGCCCACAATGGTGACTATTAACTAACTTCTCATCGATGCGGAGGGGCGCACGTAGTACTTCCAGGCTACAAAAGCTCCTACGAGGGCAAAGACTCCTACTCCGACGAAGAAACTCTGTGGAGCTACAAAGGAGAGTAGGACACCAAAGATGAAGGGCCCAAAGGCAGCAATGGCTCCGGTCCATCCAATGACGCCCCCAGCTTGGCGGGGTGGAAAGATCATCGGCATCTGTTTGAACGTGCTCGCATTACCTACGCCAGCAAAGAAGAAGATCGCCATCATGCCCCAAAAGAAGTTCATGAAGTCATCGCTAGTGCCAGGTGAGAGTTGTCCCGACGTATATAACGCAGACCCTGCGATCCCTAGGCCCGAAACGAACGTAAGAATTCCGCCGCCTAGGCGATCGGCAACTGGTCCACTGATTACGCGCGCCGCCGATCCGACCAATGGGCCAAAGAACGCGTACTTAACCGGATCAGGCGCATTTGCAAAGTCACCATAGAGATTCTTAATAAGGAGCCCGAATTGGCCAGCAAGACCAGAGAACGTTCCAAATGTCATCATGTAGAGCAACGTCATTAACCAGGTGTCCTCGTTCCGAAAGATGTCTAGTTGATCTCGTACCCCTCTGGATGTCACCGGAACGCTCTGCAACATCTTCCAAGCCATCAATACAGCAACCAGCACAAATGGCACCCAAATCAAACCAGCATTCTGATACCAAACGTCCTTACTAATTCCTTTGGCTTTATCAACAAAATGCTGAGGGGCTCCTAACGTCGCACCGAACATTGCCGAACCAACAAGAATGGGTGTAAAGAATTGGATAACACTTGCGCCAAAGTTTCCGATTCCTGCCTGCACGCCAAGCGCTAAACCTTGTTTAGATTTTGGAAAGAAATACGAAGTGCTCGGCATGAAGCCGGAGAAGATTCCCCCACCAATGCCAGAGAGAAATGCCAGCAGCATTAATGCGAAGTAGGGAGTTGCCGGAGAGCGAACGGCAAAGGACCATCCAATAAGCGGCAAGAGTAAGAGCGCTGTTGAAAAAGTAACTAGTTTGCGGGTACCCAAGATGGGAGGCAAGAACATCCAGATGAGGCGAAGCCCGCCACCTGCCAAGCCAGGCATAGCGGCCAGCCAGTAAAGCTCCTTCTTGCTGAGGTCGAAGCCAAGGTTATTGAGTTTGGGCGCTAATGCTGAAACTAAAAACCAACTCATGAATCCAAGAGTCAATGCATATGTAGTAATCCATAGAGTTTTCCAAGAGATTCTCGAGTCCCACTGCCCGTCAACATTCGGATCCCATTCCTTAATCCATTCGGACGAGTTCTTTTGATTTCTTTGATCTGTTGAGGACATTTTAGACTCCATTCGTTTGTACTGGGTGGTAATCAATTCGATGCTCTAAATCAGGTGATGCTTGATGGAGCATTTTGACAATGACGAAATGCATCCACAGTATTGCTACAAGAGTGAGCAGAAAGAGCACGATAAAGGTCGACTGCGGCAATCCAGTGAGACCGCGCATAGAGACAAAGAACGGTGGGAGTAAGAATCCGCCAAGTGCCCCGAGAGTCCCCACTAAGCCACCGACAGCCCCCACGTCATGGGGAAAATACTCTGGTATGTGCTTAAAGACTGCAGCTTTTCCTATTCCCATGGAGCATCCCACTACAAAGAGAATTAACGTGAAGGGAAGTACGCCAAGGTGGTAGGGCAACACCGACTTTGCCCCCTCTGGAGTGTTGAGCACTATGTATCCAAATGGTGCCGCCAAGAGGGCGAGCGATACGAGCATCGAAATGAACGTGGCATACATCAGCCGTCGGGCTCCGATTTTGTCGGAGAGATAGCCACCGAGTGGACGTAGTAGTGAGGCAGGGAAGATGAAGAGAGCGGTGAGCAGTGCTGCATCATGAAGGTTTAAACCGTATACCGAAACATAATATTTTGGCATCCATGAGGCAAGCGCAACGTATGCGCCAAAGACAATGACGTAGTAGAAGCTAAAGCGCCACACTTGCATGTACTTCAAAGGTGCAAACATTTCTCGGAGTGGGCGAGAAGGTTGAATATTGATTGAGTCTGCAGGAGTGAGGAACATGATGGCAAAGGCGGTAAGGACTAGTAGCACCGCGTAGAGAGCGGGGACGAAACGCCACCCACCGGGGATAATTCCTCCGATGTAAGAAGTTCCAATAGTGGCGGAAATGACTGCAGGGCCGATAAATTTTGTTGCAGAGGCGCCCACATTCCCAGCGCCAAATACACCTAAGGCAAACCCTTGACGCTCCCTCGGAAACCAATGCGAATTCCAAGCAATACCGACGCTAAATAGATTTCCTGCAAATCCCACAAAAAAAGCAAGAACTAATAGCCAGTGATAATTGAGGGTCATGTGTGCTAATAGATATGAAGGAATCGCAGTCAGAAGCAACATAACTACCGTGACACGCTTTCCGCCAATTCGATCAGCGAGCACGCCAAGTAGAAGTCGCCAGATAGCCCCATTGAGAATGGCAACAGAGGAGAGCCACGCTAATTGAGAATCTGTAAGGCCAAATTCCTTCTGTATCGGAATGCCTAGAACACCAAACATGAGCCAGACTGCGAACATCAACGTAAAAGCAAATGTCGAGAGAGTGAGAACTCGACCAGCCCCGCGTGCCATGATTCCTCCACTTCGTCTTAGTGAATTCAGTTTCTCAAGGCTCGTTCTGCGTCCAATAGGGTCTTAAGTCCCGTCTTCCCTTCGCAGCTCAAGTAGGGTCTTTAGACCCTTATTTCACTGAGTACCTCCCCTAGATAATGAATTCATGATGAGAGCAAAAGTTTCTACCTATGATTTCGAAGACTCACTTGTTAATTTAGGTAGGTTCTTCACCAAAGGTGAAACTTCCTCCGACCTTCGATCGATTACCAAGAGTGGAGGTCGTGAGGGCGATGTCTTCTACCGTGATAGATGGAGCCACGACAAAGTTGTTCGTTCCACACATGGAGTTAATTGCACCGGCTCATGCTCATGGAAGGTCTATGTAAAAGACGGCATCATCACCTGGGAGACACAGCAAACAGATTATCCATCTGTAGGTCCGGACTCCCCCGAGTATGAACCCCGAGGTTGTCCTCGAGGAGCAGCATTCTCTTGGTATACCTATTCACCTACCCGCATCCGATTCCCCTACATTCGTGGTGTTCTTCTCGAGCTCTATCGAGAGGCTAAGCACCGCTTACACGACCCAGTACTTGCTTGGGCTGATGTGGTCGACAACCCTGTTTCGCGTCAGACTTATCATCGCGCCCGAGGTAAAGGTGGCTTAGTGAGAGCTAGCTGGGGCGAGGTAGCCGAAATTATCTCTGCCGCTCATGTGCACACCATTAAGAAATATGGTCCCGATCGAGTCTTTGGCTTCTCCCCCATCCCCGCCATGTCAATGGCATCCCATGCAGCTGGCGCGCGATTCATTTCTCTCCTTGGCGGAGCGATGCTCTCTTTCTACGACTGGTATGCCGATCTCCCGGTTGCCTCTCCTCAAGTATTTGGCGATCAAACTGACGTTCCTGAGTCGGCGGATTGGTTTAACGCTTCCTATCTGATTATGTGGGGCTCGAATGTTCCCGTCACGCGCACCCCCGACGCGCACTTCATGACTGAAGCGCGTTATCGGGGACAGAAGGTGGTGGCCATCAGTCCTGACTATGCAGACAATACGAAGTTTGCAGACGAATGGGTCGCTCCGCATCCAGGAACCGATGGCGCCCTCGGCATGGCAATGGGTCACGTTATTCTGAAAGAATTCTTCATTGAGAAAGAAACACCTAGGTTTACCAACTATGTGAAGAAATATACAGATCTTCCATATCTCGTTTCGTTACGTGAAAAAGATGGTGCATGGATTCCAGATAAATTCTTGGTAGCTTCGGACTTGAGCGATTCCTCTGAAGGTGCAAAATTCAAGACGGTCGTTCTCAATTCTGCTACCGGCGAAACGTATACGCCCAATGGGTCGCTTGGACATCGATATAACGACGAGTCAATGGGTAAGTGGAATCTTGATCTCGAGGGTGTGGACCCGACACTTACTTTGATCAATTCAGCGAACTCCACGGCCTTAAAGGTAGCTATGCCTCGTTTTGATATGGGTCAAGAGGATTCTGAGGGTGGTGGCGTGCTACACCGCGGAGTTCCAACGATTCGCATCGCTGACCGATACGTAACCACAGTCTTTGACCTCATGTTGGCGCAATATGGAGTAGGCCGCGAAGGGCTTCCAGGAGAGTGGCCCACCGATTACACAGATCCTCTTCCATACACACCCGCTTGGCAAGAAACAATTACTAACGTTCCAGCGCAGCAAGTTATTCGAATCGCTCGCGAATTTGCACAAAACGCAGACGAATCTGAAGGCCGTTCGATGATTCTTCTCGGTGCAGGAACTAATCATTGGTTTCACTCAGACACCATGTATCGCACTTTTCTCGCACTCGTCACACTCACCGGATGTCAAGGCGTCAATGGTGGTGGCTGGGCGCACTATGTCGGTCAAGAGAAGTGCCGTCCGGTAACGGGTTGGGCGCAGCTCGCCTTTGGGGCTGATTGGTCTCGTCCAGCTCGCCAGATGATCGGTACTGCCTTTTGGTATGTATCGACTGATCAATGGCGCTATGACGCGCTTAAATCAGAACTTTTGGCGACGCCTCTCGGTGAAGAGCGTTTCGCCGGTATGACCGGTGTCGACATTCTCGCAAAATCTGCGCGGATGGGTTGGATGCCCTCATACCCTTCACTCAATCGAAATTCGCTCGACCTAGTAGATGAAGCACGTGAGTTGAGTATCGAGCCTGCGCAACATGTCGTTAACGAATTGAAGAGTGGCGATCTCAAGTTTGCTATCGAAGACCCCGATGCAGAGGAGAACTGGCCACGAGTCTTAACTGTGTGGCGGGCTAATATTCTTGGCTCATCTAGTAAGGGGAATGAGTACTTCCTCAAGCATTTACTTGGCACCGATAACTCTGTGCGCGCTGAGGAAAACGACGAAGGAAACCGTCCTCGCGATGTGAAGTGGCACGAGAATGCACCAGAGGGCAAGCTGGATTTACTTGTTTCCATCGACTTTAGAATGACGAGCACAGGGCTCTTTGGAGATATTTTGCTCCCAGCCGCTACTTGGTATGAGAAGCATGACCTCTCAAGTACAGATATGCATCCATTCGTTCATGCATTCACACCAGCCATTAAACCTCCATGGGAAACCAAGACTGACTACGACATTTTTCAAATGCTCGGACGAGAAGTTGCTCAACTTTCACATGGCCATTTAGACGAACGTGAAGATCTAGTAGTTGTTCCGCTTATCCATGACACTCCTGATGCGATGGCTAACCCAAGTGGAATTGTGGCTGATTGGAAAGAGGGCCAAATTGAGCCAATTCCAGGGGTGACAATGCCCAAACTCATCGTCGTGAAGCGCGACTATCGCCAAATCGGCGAAAAGATGGGCGCTTTAGGCCCACTTGTTGATCAACTCGGCACCAACACCAAGGGTGTGCCCGTGTCCGTTCTTCCAGAAATTGAATTACTCCGCCACTCAAACGGAGTTATCTCCCATGGAATTGCCGCCGGGCGTCCATCGCTTGCTCGTGACGTAGACGCCTGCGAAACGATTCTGGCGCTCTCTGGAACCACAAATGGCAGGGTGGCAGTCGCAGGGTTCCGAGCATTAGAGCTCCGCACAGGACAGAAGCTCACGGATCTCGCACTTGATAACGAAGGAAAGAGAATTACTTTCGCAGATACCCAGGCAAGACCAGTGCCGGTTATCACTAGCCCCGAGTGGTCTGGTTCAGAACACGGTGGTCGGCGATACACCGCCTTTGCGATCAACGTAGAGCGACTCAAGCCATGGCACACACTTACAGGTCGTCAACATTTCTTTATCGACCACGATTGGATGACCGAACTTGGTGAGCAACTACCAATATTTCGTCCTCCACTGAATATGCATCGAATTTTCGGATCACAAGCAGAGGGTTTGGAGAAGGAAGTGACCGTTCGGTATTTAACACCACATTCAAAGTGGTCAATTCACTCTGAATATCAAGATAACCTCTTCATGCTCTCGCTCTCGCGCGGCGGTCAAGAAATATGGATGAGCGTTGAGGATGCCGATGCTATAGGTGTCGTTGATAACGAGTGGATCGAGGCATACAACCGAAATGGAGTGGTTGTAGCTCGTGCGTGCGTATCCCACCGTATGCCTAAAGGAACAGTCTTCATGTATCACGCTAAGGACCGTGTGGTTGATGTTCCTTTAGCAGAAACCTCTGGAAAGCGCGGCGGAATTCACAACTCGCTTACTCGACTCATCCTCAAGCCAACACATCTCATTGGCGGATATGCACAGCTAACTTTCGCCTTCAACTATCTCGGACCTACCGGGAACCAGCGTGATGAAGTCACCGTAATTCGTCGACGTTCACAAGATGTGGAGTACTAATGAAAGTTATGGCCCAAATGGGCATGGTAATGAATCTGGATAAATGCATCGGATGCCATACCTGCTCGGTGACTTGCAAACAAGCTTGGACTAATCGCACTGGTCTCGAATACGCGTGGTTTAACAATGTCGAGACGCGTCCCGGCCAAGGGTATCCACGCCGATATGAAGATCAAGAGAAAGCCAAGGGTGGCTGGATACGGAATTCACGAGGTCGACTCAAACTTAAGGGAGGCAGCAAGGCTCGGCGCCTACTTTCCATCTTCTCGAATCCAAAGATGCTCAATATTAAGGATTACTACGAGCCATGGACCTACGAGTACGACAATTTGATTACCGCTCCCCTAGGACAACAAACGCCCGTAGCGCGTCCAAAGTCTCTGCTCACCGGAAAGCCAATGAAGATCGAATGGTCGGCAAACTGGGATGATGATCTGGGCGGTGGACCTGCCAATATTGAGAAGGATCCCATCCTTCAAAAACTTGCTGAAGATG
Source organism: Actinomycetota bacterium (assembly GCA_009702245.1). Lineage (GTDB taxonomy): Bacteria > Actinomycetota > Actinomycetes > Nanopelagicales > Nanopelagicaceae. Next base: position 7,047 of record WLIL01000024.1, on the reverse strand, counting down.
TCACCACAAAGGTGAAACTGGCATTTGAACAAACGTTCATGTTCTACCTTCCGCGAATCTGCGAACACTGCCTTAATCCCGCATGCGTAGCTGCCTGCCCGTCAGGAGCAATGTACAAGCGAGAAGAAGATGGCATCGTGCTAGTCGATCAGCAGCAATGCCGAGGTTGGCGGATGTGCGTCTCTGCCTGCCCCTATAAGAAGATTTACTTTAATCACAAAACTGGCAAGGCCGAGAAATGTACGCTCTGCTACCCAAGATTAGAGCTCGGGCTTCCTACGGTCTGTTCCGAGACTTGCGTAGGACGGCTCCGCTACTTAGGCCTCTTTCTCTACGATGCTGACAAAGTTGCCGAAGCCGCCGCAGTAGAAGATGAGAAAGACCTTTACCAAGCGCAATTAGATTTGCTACTCGAACCAAACGACGAAGCTGTCTTGAAAGCTGCACGTGATTCCGGAATTCCAGAAGATTGGCTGATCGCAGCGCAGAACTCTCCCGTCTATAAACTCGCCAAAGTTTATAAAATCGCGCTACCACTTCATCCGGAGTATCGAACAATGCCAATGGTTTGGTACGTGCCTCCACTCTCGCCCATTGTCGATGTGCTTACCGAGACTGGGCATGACGGCGAGGAAGCGGGAAATCTCTTCGGAGCCATCAATGCACTTCGAATTCCATTGGCCTACCTTGCCGAGCTCTTCTCAGCTGGAGATATCGAGGTAGTTGAAAACACCTTGCGTAAATTATCTGCAATGCGCTCCTACATGCGAGATATCAACTTAGGCCGAGAGCCACGGCCCGAGATTCCTGAGGCCGTTGGCATGGATCAAGAATCAATTTATGAAATGTACCGACTCCTAGCTATCGCTAAATATGAGGATCGGTATGTCATACCTGCCGCTCACGCGGAACAAGCCAAGGATCTTGAGAACATGGGGTGCTCACTCGACGACGTTGATCTTGGAGCCAACTCAAACGGACCCTTTGGCCAAGCCTCAGGAAATCCCGTACCGGTAACGATCGAGAATTTCCATATATTGAAAGATAGGCAGACACAATGAGCAAAGAAAAAGCTCGGGCAGTCTGCGCCTTTGCGCTTATCTATCCCGAAGAGAACTTCTTCGTCAAAGCTAATTCGCTCCAAGCCTTGTCGGATGGAATTACTGCAGATCTGCGCACTCCACTACTTGCATTCTTTGATGAAGTAAGTGAGCTAACCCTCCACGAGCTCCAAAAGCATTATGTGGAGACTTTCGATATGCGAAGAAAGTGTTCGCTATTTCTCACCTCTTGGACACACGGTGATACCCGCAATAGAGGGATGGCGCTGCTCTATTTCAAGCAGCTCTATCAGCGTTGTGGATTGACCCTCTCTGACGAGGAGTTGCCCGATCACTTGGCTGTGGTACTTGAGTTCGCTGCTCTTCAAGATCCAGTTGAAGGCGAGCTTCTTCTTGCCGAACATCATGCTGCTCTTACGCTGATTCTGGATGCTCTCACCAAAGCAAATTCCCCCTATCGACATATTCTCGAATGCGTGACAGTCACGCTTCCAACGATCACTGCGGAGATCGAGGAACGCGCAAAGGCCTTGGCTCTCTCCGGTCCCCCGAAAGAATTTGTTGGCCTCAGTGGCGCCGTCTCTATAGCGCTCGAACCTTTTTCATCACGCAAAACATTTGAGGGAGCACATCGGTGAGCTCCCCAAATATCTTGCTTTGGATCGTATTGCCGTACATGGCTTTTGCCTCTTTCGTGTTGGGGCTGGTGTGGCGCTTCAAATATGACAAATTCAACTGGACAACACGATCGTCACAAATTTATGAAGGTAAGTTGCTTCGTATTGCAGGCCCACTCTTTCACTTAGGACTCTTCGCGGTGATTGGTGGACATGTAGTGGGTCTTCTCATTCCCCAAACATTCACCGATAGATTAGGACTCAGCCATGAGGTTTACCATCTTGGCGCAATCACCATGGGTGGCGGAGCTGGCATAGCCACCTTGCTCGGAATCTCACTTCTTATCTATCGACGTCGGACAACGGCCATGGTCTTTGCCGCGACCACTCGAAATGATAAGACAATGTACATTTTTCTTGTCTCTACATTGTTGGCTGGCTCTAGTGCAACACTTTCGAGTGCGGGCATCATTGGCGAGGAACATAATTATCGTGAAACAGTTGGTCCATGGGTGCGTTCAATTCTTACCTTGAACCCCAATGGTGAATCCATGATGGCTAGCCCGCTGGCATTTCGAATCCACGCCGTAGTAGCCATGTCGCTCTTCATAATTTGGCCCTTCACGCGTTTAGTCCACTCTCTCAGCGCGCCCGTGGGCTACCTCTTTAGACCTTCAATCGTCTATCGCTCTCGTGACAATCAATCCACTTCAGGGAGTAGGCAGGCACGACCAGGATGGGAGAAGGTCAAGTATTAGTCTCCCGTGTCGAATCAATAAACATCTTGGCAGCTCGTAAGAGCGTCATCTCGTCAAAGTGTTTGGCTGTCAACATAGCTCCTACCGGCAAACCATCAATCATTCCGGCAGGTACGGAAATTGAGGGATGCCCGGTGAGATCGGTGACGCAACAATTTTGATAGAACGAAAAAGTTTCGCGACCAATATTCTTTGGATTTCCAGACATCTCCACTGCAATTCCAGCAGGAGCAGTGGTAGGGCAGAGTAAAGCGTCGTATTCATCTAAAATTTTGTCGTAGGCATCAGATACTTGCTTGCGCAAGATATTGGCCAAGCGGTAGAAATCTCCTCCAGTCTCTTCGAAGAATAGATTTCCCACAATTGCGATTAATTTTGTAAGGGGGGATGCTGAACTTCCATTACTTGAAAGACCGTGCACGATCTCGCGCTCTACATTCCCTGTGAAGCTGTATCCCTGTCCGAAGAGCGTCGATTTCAATGCAGTAAGCGAGAGGGCTCCGCCTTCCAGCAGGATAGGAAGATAGACATGTTGCGCGAATCGATGCTCGGGAATCGAAATGAGATCTACCGTTGCACCTAAGGCGATCAATTTTTGTGCCTGCATCATTACGAGTTCGGCAGATGCAGCTGATCCGGGAAATTCTGTCTCGCCTTCACGTGTGAGGTCAAAACCTTCAGTAATTAATGCAACTCTTAAGTGAGAAAAAGGTAAGAGTTGGGTTTCACTGAGTGCGCTCTGAAGTCCCTGGATCTCGTTCACGAATGGACGCTGTCGGGGATCGCTCTCGTGGAACGTAACCATCGCTTTCAGAGCGTTGTGAATGGTCTCAATATCCCGAGCGATTGGACCTACGTGATCGATCGAAGGTTCAAGTCCGAGCACTCCCGAGTACGGAATCGCACCAAAAGTAGCCTTCAAGCCGATGACTCCGCAGAGCGATGCGGGGATTCGAATAGAGCCGCCTTGATCGGCGCCTAGAGCTAGATCGACCTCTCCAGTGGCCACTAAAACGGCGCTCCCCGAAGAAGATCCACCCGCCGAATAATTCATTCTCACTGGGTTATGCACTGGTAATGGCTTTGATGTGATTGAACCCCCACTGATGCAGAGATCTTCGCATTGGGATTTGCCCACGATCTCAGCACCATTTTCCAGAAGCGAGGTAACAACGGTTGCGTCCGATTCCGGGATCCAGCCGTCGGTGACATTAGATCCCGCTCGCATGGGGAGGCCCGCTACTGCAATGTTGTCTTTGATAACTACCTTGACCCCGTCGAGAACGCCTTTTGAAGTGGGAGAAATCGCGCATTGCCACGTCCAAGCGTTGTGCGGATTCTCGTTTGGCGGACTCCCCGCTTTGCTCCTCGTTGTTTTCGAAGAAATCAGCGCATGGTCTTGTGCGAGGTGAAGATATGAATCAAGCAAACCTGGTACCAAATCAAGAACTATCTCTAATTCTTCTTCCGAAAGTGGCATTCCAAGGTCGATACCTATCTGAAGGAGTACTTCCTTAGAAGGCATTCCTGGAGGAGTCACGGCACTCACCATGTCAGAATCATATCTGACGACAATCCAAATAATCTTCGGAACTTACTTCTTCGTATAACCCGCCGGACACTTCGGCTTCACCGCAGTGACCTTCTTTGTGGTCTTACCTTTAATGCATGTAATAGTTGAACTTTTTAGAGCAGGTACGCTCTTTGAAGGCGTTGCGCTCACAGGCTTTACTTGAGTCAACTTCACTTGCAGCGTTGGTTTCGAGAAAGTAAACCCAGTCGCTTGGAAGCGTACGAAGTCATCGTCCATTTTTACCGATGATGTCGCTATCTTTGCTTGTCCGCTTTCACTGAGCACCGAAACTGTGGCGCTAATGCTTCCCTCACCAAGTTTCCAAATACACTTCGCATACTTCTGATTCAATACCATCGCATAGAGTCCATTAAATTCACTCCCGGAGGGCATGTAGTGCGGTGAAGCCACTTGGTAATTAAGAGTCCCTACCTGCGCGTCGAATACAGGAAGCTCTGAGGCGTACGTAAGTGCATTTGAGCCGACATATCCGAGGAAACCCTTTTGTTCGCAACTCCCAAGCTCGCCCGAATAACCGCCATTCCAGTTCATGCTTACTAGCCACTTATCGACTACGCCCGTTGCGGTATCGAGATCAGGATCACCTTTCACCGCAGCGGAAAACTCATTGATGTTTGTGGGCCCAAGACCAGGACTGGCGGAATATTTGATAGACCAAGGAAGATTGAAAATTCCTTGAACTTTATCCCAAGCAGTTCGCTCTGCTGGAATATCGTAGAAGTACATTTTTGCCAGTCGCGGTGTAGATACTGGACTTCCTGAAATCGTGAGTCGGAACGGTTGACTTGAGGCACCTGCCACATCTTCGAATGTGACGTTTGGATTGAAAAGTCGGCCGTTGAGCCATCCACTTGGTGCCGTGGGAAGACGAAGCGCAATCTTAAATTCATTAGTTAACGGGTTATTGTCATATTTCCAACACTTCTCCGTATAAAAGCCCTCATCGATACATCTACTACCCTCTTTGGTAACCTCCACTCCATTCTTTGCAGCTCTACGATAGGTTCCCGGGGCTGCTTCGGTGGGGTCTGTGTAGACCGCCTGAATCGTCATATTGAGCACACTTGGTTTCTGTACGACACCCTTCTTTATTCCACGAATGAGTACGGGATTTACTTCAAAGAGATTGCCATGGTCACTCTTAATACCTGCAAAAGTGAAAAGATTGTTTCGGCGCGCTGCGGCAAGTTCGTACTCCGGCTTGGAATCGAAGGCATAGAAATTCCAAGATGGCGTGCGTTCGCCAGCACTCTCACCTTTCACCCACTCCAAAGAATCAGTACGGGCATAAACAGATTCAATACAAGGAGTACTCACTTTAGAATCACAGAGACCTAAAGTGTTGTAGACCGTGAGATCGCTCGTCGCTGGTGCACACTTGGGATTAGTAAAGCCGCCATCACACGGTGTTCCCGAGCCACTGGAATTCACCATCACTAATCCACCATCAAAAGCGTTATTAGAATCAGCAAACCAAACTCCGCGGGAATTGGTGCTCGCTTGAAAGAGGGATCCGGTTTCGTCTGCTGAGGCCAGATTAGACCCGAGGAGAAGGACGGAGAGGAGGCCAAAAGCGGTGCTAATACCTAACATTTTTTTGCGCATCGACTTAGCGTACAGTTCTGCTCACCAGTGTCACTTCCCAATAGGCTCTACTCAGTGAGTTAATCTCATAGTGAAGGAGATTTCGTGCTTGAGGCTAGTGAGTTTCTCTACTTCGCTGACCGCGCCTTCGATGGAATGGCTGCGATCGTTGAGAGCCTCGGGGATGACCTCGCCAACAGGGTTCCCTCCCTCCCAGGCGCCAACTCCCCCTATGCCCTACTTACACACTCCATCGGAGTAAGTGATTTCTGGGGTGGGTATCTCGTCAATGGGCTGGTGATCGAGCGAGATCGAGCGGCAGAGTTCAAGGCATTTGGCCCAGTAGCCCCACTCCTCCAAAGGACCTTGGAAGCAAAGGCTCGGTTGGCTGAATATGTAGCCAATGCCGACATGCGCGCTCCGCTTCGCGACAAGCCACCTGCGGCTTTCCAAGGCCCAGAAGAAGAGTTAACGCAAGCGGGTGCGCTACAACATATATACGAGGAAATCACTCAACACCATGGGCAGATGGAAATTTTGCGAGACGTCATTCTCGCCGAAGCAGACGGATCACTGGAGGCGAAAAGATAATGGGAAAGTTCGCTGCGCAATTCAAATCGATCAATCTCGGTTCACTTCGCAAAACTCGTCGTACCAAGTGGGGAAATAACGATAACGAGACTCTCTGCTCATGGGTCGCGGATATGGACTTCGGTATTGCTCCGGCTATAAAGAGCGCCATGGAAGAAATGATCCGCGATGAAGAGTTCGGCTATCCCTTCTGGGATCTTGATCCAGTAATCGTGGCTTTCGAGAGTCGCATGAAGCGTCTATACGACTGGGCACCAATTCCTGAGCGGACAAAAGTTTTGAGCGATCTTATTCAAGTATTACAAATTGTGTTACATCACTCCACGAAGCCAGGGGACGGAATTGCCATTCACGTTCCGGCATACAACAACTTCCTAGTAAATATAGAGGAAATGAATCGACGCATTGTTCCTCTCCAGATGGAATTTACTGAAGAGGGCTGGAAGTGCGATAACACTAATCTTGCGGCTCGCCTTAAAGCCGAGGGCGTCAAGATGATCATTGTGATTAACCCACAGAATCCTACCGGTCGGGCATTTACGCATGTTGAATTGACAGAACTTGCTGATGCAGCAAAAGAACTTGATATACCAGTACTCTCCGATGAAATTCACTCTGACTTACTTTTCGATGATCACGTACACATTCCATTTGCCTCATTATCCGCTGACGCGGCTGCTCGAACGATCACAACGACTTCAGCAACTAAAGGTTTCAATATTGCAGGTACTCGTACTGCAATCATGCACGTCGGTCCCGATGCGCTCTGGAATGAGATCTCGGCACTTCCCATCGATTACTTCGGCGCTCCAAACACTCTTGGCAAAATAGCCACTGCCGTT
>WLIL01000023.1 GCA_009702245.1 Actinomycetota bacterium | reverse complement strand
TAGATCGAGACGAGTATTCCTTGCTTCCCGCACTAGTTCTACCCATACCCGTAACTCTTCTCGACTGCGATCAAGTGTTTCGTCGATCTTGGAAACTGGACCGTAGTGGCTAAAAAGTAGTCGGGTTGGTTTGAGGTTCTCGAATGTATCGATCGTGTGAAGTGCGATATCAAGATCGAAGTCGGGGGGAGGAGTCGCTGGTTTGACGGTGTCTGTATCTGGGATGTAGACACCCGCCGCATCACCTACGAAGAGATCACCTGTGGCCGAATCGAGCAAGCCCACGTGGTGTGACGCATGTCCCGGTGCGTAATAGCTATTGAGTGTGCGCCCATCACCTAGATCGATCGCCGCGGTGTCACCGAGAGAACGTACGCGCTCAACAGGGGTGGGCAAGAGTGCACCCATGACGTCATCGATCATCGATCCGAAAACGCGCCTCGCGCTATTCATTAATTTAGTGGGATCAACAAGATGCTTGGCCCCGCGTTCGTGTGCGAACAATTCTGCATGCGGGTAATGAGAAGTGAGATGGCCGGCTCCGCCAGCGTGATCTAAATGCACATGCGTGACCACAATGGTGGCAAGGTCCCTTGGAAAAATTTCAAGTTTCTCTAATGCTGCAATCACGATAGGAGCGCTACTGGCGGTTCCTGTTTCGATAAGCGTGGGCTTACTGCTGCGAATCAGGTAACCCGCAGTGATTCCCTTGTAGCCGGATTGCTCCGTGTCAATCTGAAAGAGATCATTTCCCAGGTCCGTGACGGTTACATCCACTGCACACCCCTGATTCTTATCCACCACCGGCCCGCCAGATCGTGCTGGTTTCCTACCTGTGGGCAGGCTACCTCGACCAACCACGAAAGGTTTGAACACATGCAAAAAGAGCACATAAATCTGGTGGACCTCATCGGTGAAGTGAGCGATCCACCCACAGAGATCACCTTGCCCTCAGGCGAGGAGATCATTGAAATACGCCTTTGCGTGTCGCCCCCGGGGAGCTCGAAGAGTTCTCTCGAAATCACCGTGCGGGATAAGTCTCTGATGCGCCGGGCTCGCAGCCTCAAAGTAGGCAATACCATCGCAGTTCAGGGTGAACTTCACCGCCGCTTTTGGAAATCTGGCGGGTCAGTCTCCACCAGATTGGATATTGAAGCAGATTCGTTGGAAAAGGTCAGGTAGCGTTGCCCTGTGACCAAAGAGCGCGAAGCCCAAGATCCAGTGACCCAGCTGGCCAATAGCATCCGTGGGTACGCCCACCTCGTTTCGGGTTTGACCGAAAGCAACCTTGCTCCGTTGGCCGGTATGGCCATCGAAGGTGCGCGCGAATGGGTCACCGGCGCCTTGGCGAACGCTGGTGGCACTATCGCCGGTGGAGCGGCCACGTTAGAAGCTCTCATACCCGCGGAGATTCGTATGATCGTCCGGCAAGAGGTGGAGTCAGCGCTCTCTGGTCTTCCTGGCATTCCGAGCAAAGCCATGCGAGATGAATTGCGAGTGGCTCAAGAGAAAATCATCTCCCTGGAAGCTGAATTGAATAAGTTGCGGACGCCCGTTGCACAATCATCACCGGCAAAGAAAAAAGCAATCAAGAAGAGTGCGCCAGCTAAGAAGAGCGCGCCAGCAAAAAAGGCGGCTTCGAAGAATAGTTCTGCAAAGTTGGTCACTAAGTCCACCAAGAAAGAGAAGGTCGCATGAACCCCGAAGCGAATTCGCAAGATCTCACAGCGCTCGACAGCGCGCGTACTGAACTTGCCTCTCTATGGTCTGCGCCCACCGAGGAACACCCAGGAACTTACGAACGAATTCACCACACTATGACGGACGCACTTTCATCTATCGAAGGTCTGTAACCACATCTCATGGCTGCGAAACCGCGACTCGATGCCGAGCTCGTTAAACGCGGGCTCGCAAAGTCGCGTGAAGCGGCGGTCCACGCCATTGAAAATGGCGAGGTAATTGTCAATGGCATCGTGAGGTCTAAGCCTGCTTCTACTGTCGAGCCGGAAGCATCTATCGTGGTCAAAGTAGGTAGTGATGAGCGATATGCCTCTCGTGGTGCATTCAAATTGCTTGGTGCCTTGACGGAGTTCGAGCCCCAAGGGCTTTCCGTGAAGAGTCGACGGGCACTCGATGCCGGTGCCTCGACTGGCGGTTTCACTGACATTCTCTTGAAGCGTGGAGCAGCAGAGGTGGTTGCAGTCGACGTCGGTTATGGACAGCTTGTCTGGGAACTGCAGCAAGACCCACGAGTGACTGTTCACGATCGCACGAATGTACGAAATCTTTCACTGGATCAGATAGGCGCCCCAGTAGATGTCGTCGTAGCTGACCTCTCATTTATCTCTCTAGTACTCGTTCTTCCAGCTCTCGTTTCGGTCATTGCTCCTGATGCCGACATGGTGTTGATGGTGAAACCCCAATTCGAAGTGGGTCGTGAGAAATTGGGGGCGGGTGGAGTTGTCCGAGACCCAGCACTTCGTTCCATGGCGGTTCATCAAGTTGCCCGTGCAGCAGCCGAATTAGGTCTTGGAGTGCGCGGGATTGTGGCCAGCCCCCTTCCTGGACCCGCAGGCAACGTCGAGTATTTTCTTTGGTTGCGCAAAGATGCTCCAACCTTGGATTCCGCAATGGTCAGCGAAGCAATCGCTCAGGGTCCAGCATGAGTCGAACGATTGCGGTGCTTGTTCACCCAGCACGCCCAGAGGCTCGAGATGCTGCCGATACGTTGCAAGCTCATTTCAGCCAGAAGGGTGCATCTACCTACGAAGTGGCACATGGCGAACCGATCACCGATGGGACCGAATTGCTCGTTGTGCTCGGCGGCGACGGCACCATTCTTCGGGCGGCAGAGAGCGTGTACGGAAGCGCAGTTCCACTTTTGGGTATCAACCTTGGACACGTAGGTTTCTTGGCAGAAGCAGATCGTGAAGACATTCTCGTGGTGGCAAAAGCCATCACAGATCGCACCTATCAAGTAGAAGAGCGCATGGTCTTGCAAGCAGATTTACATCTAGGTGCAAGCCGTTCCCAAGAGTTTGCCCTCAATGAATTTGCACTCGAAAAGAGTGGAAGTCGCATGGTCGAAGTTCTACTCACTATTGACGATCGTCCGGTTTCAAGATGGTTGGCCGACGGTGTTCTCTGTTCAACTCCCACAGGTTCTACCGCATATGCATTCTCGGCGGGCGGCCCAGTGATTTGGCCCGATGTGGAAGCCATCCAAATTGTTCCGCTGGCTGCGCATGCACTCTTTGCTAGGCCGCTAGTCATCTCACCCTCTTCGAGAGTATCGCTGACATTGTTAAGTGGCCGCGCCAATCTCGTAGCCGATGGTCTTCGACAGAGAGAAATGGCAGTCGGAGATCGAATTCTTTTGACACGGTCTCCACGCTCATTGCTCTTTGCAAGACTCACTCCGACGCCCTTTGCGGATCGTTTAGTTGCTAAGTTTCGTTTGCCCGTCGAAGGCTGGCGCGAGAGCTAAGCGATGCTTCAAGAGATACGCATCAAATCACTCGGAGTCATTGCTGAGAGCACCGTTGAATTTGCTCCTGGATTTAATGTGATCACCGGTGAAACGGGTGCTGGAAAAACCATGTTGCTCACTGCACTCTCGCTGGTGTTAGGAGGAAAGGCCGATGCTCAGTTGGTTCGATCTGGCGCGGATCGAGCAGCGGCGGCGGCAAGTTTCGATCCCACTGCCCAGGCAGATGCACTCCTTCTCACAATGGATATTGAAAAGGATGATTCGGCGATCATCCTGGGACGATCCCTTAACGCTGACGGTCGGTCTAAGGGAGTTCTCAATGGCGCCCCAGCAACTGGTTCACAGTTGGCACAAATCGGTGCGCACCTCATCTCTATTCACGCGCAAAGCAGCAATGGTGCGCTGAGAAGGGCTACTACGCAACGCGATTTACTCGATGCGTACGGCGGAGAGACTCACCTTTCTCTGCTTGACCGCGTAGGCGCTTGTTACGCCAAAACATATCGCGCCATCGATGAACTGGCCGCTTTCGAATCAGCAATTAAGTTGGCAGATATCCAGCGAAGCGAACTGCAAGAGCTTGTCGAAAAAGTCGGTCCTCTCGATCTCAAACTTGGCGAGATTGATTCCATTAAGAGTGATCGTGAACGGCTCAGTCATTTAGATCAGTTGCGCGAACTTGCCACAGAGATCATCAAGGGCCTAGAGACGATATCTGGAGATCATCTGGTGCAAGCAGGTCGAAACTTTGAGCAACTTCAACGAGTCGATAAGTCTGCCAGTGAATTATCGACTCGTTTCTCCTCATTGGTGATCGAACTAGGTGACATCGAGAGCGAAACGCGAAGATATGTTGCAAACCTTGACGCAGATCCGACTGAGTTGTCTCGAATCGAAAGCCGATTCGCCTCTATATCTTCCGTCTTGAAGCGATTTTCAGCTCAAGATGAGGGGGAGTTACTCGCGCAATTGGTCTCCGCCCGATCGGCACTGATCGCTCACGAAGACTCCGATGGAACTCGTGAAAGATTACGCGCTATCGCCATAGAGGCGGAAAAGGAATTCTTCGACAGTGCTGCAGAGCTTTCAGCCTCTCGTGCTGTCGTGTCGCAAAAACTTTCGTCAGCAGTCACCACTGAGATTAGAGAATTAGCTCTTCCCAACTCAACATTTTTAGTCGACGTAGCGAGCGATACGAAGGTTCCCTTTACAAAGGCCCACGCATTCGGTGTTGATGAGATTGAATTTAGGTTTACCGCGCACACCGGTGGTGCGCTACTCCCGATTGCGAAAGCGGCCAGTGGGGGCGAATTGAGTCGTCTCATGTTAGCTGTCGAAGTGGTTTTAGCTACCGTAGATCCAGTGCCGACTTATGTTTTTGATGAAGTAGATGCCGGCGTAGGTGGAAGCGCTGCCATCGAAGTAGGTCGTCGCCTAGCGATGCTCGGCATGCACTCTCAGGTCATTGTTGTCACGCATCTGCCACAAGTGGCAGCCTGGGCCGACCACCATGTACTGATCACCAAGGAGAGCACCGGAGTTACAGTTTCAAATGTTGCGGTCTTAGATGCCTCTTCCAGAATCATGGAGATCGCCCGCATGCTCGGCGGCATCTCCGAGTCTGAAAATGCGCAGGCCCATGCTCAAGAGTTACTGGCGCTGCGGGCCACCTTGGAAGTCCCCACCACACACTCTCGCAAGAAGAAGGCTCCCGCCACGCCGACCGCTTAAGAGGAAGGCGGGGGAGCGCTGATACGCTGAACTCCCGTGGACAGGCGGGTTTCCCCGCCGCATTTAGGCCGCGGGAGTGCAGATGGCACATCAGAGTAAACATATCTTCGTCACCGGCGGAGTCGCCTCCTCTCTTGGCAAGGGCCTGACAGCGAGCAGCCTGGGAAGACTTTTGCGCTCACGTGGTTTGCGAGTCACCATGCAGAAACTGGATCCGTATCTCAACGTAGATCCAGGCACAATGAACCCATTCCAACACGGGGAGGTTTTTGTCACTGACGATGGGGCAGAAACAGATCTAGATATCGGGCATTACGAACGCTTCCTGGACACGAACCTTCAAGGGTATGCAAACGTCACGACAGGTCAGGTTTATTCGCGAGTGATCGCACGTGAACGTCGAGGTGAGTATCTGGGCGATACCGTGCAAGTGATTCCTCATATAACTAACGAGATAAAGGATCGCATTCGTCAGATGGGCAGTGAATCTGTTGATGTGGTGATCACAGAGATCGGAGGCACTGTAGGAGATATTGAGTCGTTACCATTTTTAGAAGCCGCTCGCCAGGTGCGCCACGAAGTGGGTCGCGAGAATGTCTTTTTCTTACACGTCTCACTGGTTCCCTACATTGGGCCATCTGGAGAATTGAAAACAAAACCCACGCAACATTCTGTGGCCGCATTGCGCAGCATTGGTATTCAGCCTGATGCAATTGTGTGCCGATCAGATCGCGAAATCCCTGCCGGGGTTAAGAATAAAATATCGCTCATGTGTGACGTTGATACCGAGGCAGTTGTAGCTGCCTCAGACGCTCAGTCGATCTATGACATTCCCAGAGTTCTTCACAGTGAAGGCCTTGATGCATACGTCGTGCGCCGACTTGGACTCCCATTTCGTGATGTTGATTGGACGGACTGGGATGAGCTTCTCCGGCGCGTCCACCAACCAGCCCATGCGGTCACTATTGCACTTGTAGGCAAGTACATAGATCTTCCTGATGCATATCTTTCGGTCACAGAGGCTTTGCGTGCTGGGGGATTCGCCAACGATGCAAAGGTCACTATCAAATGGGTGGCGAGTGATGAGTGTGAAAGCGTCGAAGGCGCACGTGAGCACCTTGAAGGCGTTGATGGAATATGCGTGCCGGGAGGATTTGGCGTACGTGGAATTGAGGGGAAAGTGGGAGCACTTAAGTGGGCCCGCGAAAATCGTGTCCCAACCTTGGGTCTGTGCTTGGGGTTGCAATGCATGGTTATCGAAGGCGCCCGCCATTTAGCGGGGATTTTGGATGCCAACTCTGCAGAATTCGCGCCTGAATCTGCAAACCCAGTTATTGCCACCATGGCGAGCCAGGTTGATGTCGTGGCGGGGGAGCGCGATATGGGTGGAACCATGCGGTTAGGACTCTATCCAGCGGTGTTGCAGCCAGGATCGGTGGTCGCCGGCGTGTACGGAAGTGAGCGGATAGAGGAGCGACATCGTCATCGGTATGAAGTAAATAATGATTACCGCACCCGCATTGAAGGGGCAGGTTTGGTGTTCTCTGGACTATCGCCAGATGGCCATTTGGTGGAGTTTGTCGAACTTCCCACCTCGGTACATCCATTTTACGTGGGAACACAAGCTCATCCTGAGTTCAAGTCGCGACCCACACGTCCGCATCCACTTTTTTCTGGTTTAGTGGAAGCCGCATTAAAACATCAGACTATTGGGTAGGTCGTCCAGCGCCGCTGAGGAAGCGGAGTAGAGTGTGATTTATCAAGTGCGTATATCCATCTAAATTTGAGGTGTTCTGTGATCGTCGGCGTCCCACGTGAAATCAAAAACCATGAATATCGAGTCGCTATCACTCCCTCGGGAGTTCATGAACTCAAGCGACTTGGCCACCAGATTGTTATCGAAAAGGACGCGGGTGCCGGATCATCCATCACAGACGCGGAATTCGTGCACGCCGGTGCTGAGATCCTTGAAACGGCCGATGCGATCTGGGCTCAGGCCGACCTTGTGCTCAAGGTGAAGGAGCCAATCGCCGAGGAATATCACCGCATGCGCGCGGGGCAGACGCTCTTTACTTATCTACACTTGGCAGCATCTCTTCCTTGCACTGACGCGCTCATCAAATCGGGCATCACTGCAATCGCCTACGAGACAGTCGAAATTAATGGAGGACTTCCGCTTCTGGCTCCCATGAGCGAAGTAGCTGGGCGAATGGCGCCACAAGTAGGCGCCGCAGCACTCCAACGTGCCGCTGGCGGTCGTGGAGTTTTGATGGGTGGAGTTTCCGGTGTCGGTGCCGCGAAGGTAGTTGTTTTGGGTGCAGGTGTATCTGGTCTTAACGCCGCGGCCATCGCCCTGGGAATGCAAGCCGAAGTCATTCTGATGGATAACAACATCGGAAGGCTGCGCGAAGTTGATCGCATATATCAAGGTCATATGCAGACGATTGCTTCAAATGCCTACGAGATCGAACGTCAAGTTCTTGACGCCGATCTAGTAATTGGCGCAGTTCTCGTGCCCGGAGCAAAAGCCCCTCGACTAGTCACTAATGAATTAGTCTCGCGGATGAAGGCAGGAAGCGTTCTTGTCGACATTTCTATCGATCAAGGTGGTTGCTTCGAGGATTCAAAACCCACGACGCACGCCGACCCTACCTATAAGGTGCACAACTCGATTTTTTATTGTGTAGCGAATATGCCAGGCGCAGTTCCGCATACGAGTACATACGCCCTGACCAACGTGACTCTGCCTTACGTCGTCGCACTCGCTGAGGGTGGCTGGAAGACGGCATGTCAAAACGATGCTGCATTGGCGAAGGGTCTCAATGTTCATGCAGGATCTGTAATCTCGGCTCCTGTTGCTGCCGCGCATGGCATGGCTCTTACACCAGTCGATCAACTTCTTAAGTAGCTCGCACTTCGCTTACCGCGTTCCGCCGAATACTCGGAGGGCGCGGTAAGTTTCTTTCTGTGCCAGATCCTTCTATTCACGACTTCCTGAATCATCTCTCCGTTGAACGCTCCCTGTCTGTGCACACGGTCGCGGCGTATCGTCGAGATCTTGCGAAGTTTGAGGCGTATTTGGAATCCCATTCGCTTTCAATCGAAAATGTCCAAGAGAGCGATATCGCCGGGTTCCTCGCTTCCCTTGGCCATCTTGCTCCTGCCTCTGCCGGACGATCTTTGGTCGCCGTTCGCCGCCTCTTTCACTTCAGAAATCCCAGCGAGAGCCCGGCTGCATCGATACGTCCACCCAAACTTGGCCTCCGGCTGCCTAAGGCGCTCACCATCGCGGAGATGGAACTTTTGCTCTCCTCGGCAGCTGGTGAAGACCCGTCTTCGCTCAGGACTCTGGCGTTGGTTGAACTTCTCTACGGCACTGGGGCGCGTATCAGCGAGGCGATCGGTGTCGACCTCGCGGACATAGACGGGAGTGAAGGCATCATCAAGTACCGCGGCAAAGGAGGCAAAGAGCGTCTCGTTCCTATAGGAGCGCCCGCCTTATCCGCCATTGAGTCCTATCAGGTGCGCGTTCGGGCGCCACTGGCGGGCAAAAGTAAGGCCCTTTTTCTCAATGCGCGTGGAGGTCGCCTCTCCAGGCAAGGCGCCTGGCTACTTATCGGGGCAGCCGCAGAAGGCGCCGGACTAGGAGAGAGAGTCACCCCACATGCTCTTCGACACTCATTTGCCACCCACCTCCTTGAAGGTGGGGCGGACATCAGATCGGTACAGGAATTGCTCGGGCACGCATCGGTGGCCACCACCCAGATCTACACGCTCGTCACCATCGATCGCCTCCGCGATGCCTACTTAGAAGCTCATCCACGAGCACGTTCGAAAAGATAACTCGCCGCTGAATCTTGCTAAACCCAGAACCTCGCTCTAGCATGACGATAAATCGGAAAAGCATCAGAGCAATTGAAGGGTTTATCCTCAAATGGCTAAGTCGACAAATCATTATAAGAACGTTCCCACTACCTCTTCCATCTTTGGTAAGAAGGCCAGGGCGGTGACGGAGCCGACTCCGTTGGAATCCCACGGTCCAGCGAGGATCATCGCGATCGTCAACCAAAAGGGCGGGGTGGGTAAGACCACCTCGACCATCAATTTAGGGGCAAGCCTGGCTGAGGTCGGCCGCCGGGTGTTAGTAGTCGACCTGGACCCTCAGGGAGCCCTCTCAGTCGGCTTAGGGGTTCCACTCCATGAACTTGAGACCACAATCTTTGACCTCATGCTCAATCCAGAGGCGCCATACAGTGAAGCGCTGATCAAGACCTCAGTCCCGGGGCTGGATCTCATACCGAGCAACCAGGACCTCAGCGGGGCAGACCTTAAGCTCGCGGACGTCATTGGTCGTGAGCAGATCCTTAAAGAGGTGCTCGCGCAAGCGGTAGCGGATTACGATTTCATCCTCATTGACTGCCAACCCACCCTCGGACTTCTTACCGTTAATGCGTTAACAGCTGCCAACTCCGTCATCGTGCCCTTGCAATGCGAGCACTTTGCGCTGAGGGGTGTGGCACATCTACATCAGATTATAGAAAAAGCCCAACAAAGACTTAACCCTCAACTAGAGATTGAGGGTATTTTAGCAACGATGTACGATTCAAGGACGCTTCACAGCAAAGAAGTACTCAGTCGAATCTGTGAAGCCTTTCCAAATGGGGTATTTGAAACCGTTATCGCACGAACTGTCCGTTTTCCAGACACCACGGTCGCAGGGGAGCCGATTACCACTTTCGCCCCTAGTTCCGACGGGGCTTACGCATACAGGCGTCTAGCCCGTGAATTGATCGAGAAAGGAGCGCTCGTATGAGTCGCCGCGCCACCCTCCCAGGAGCTGAAGAGCTCTTTCGTACGACAACATCTCCAGTCACCGCCACCACTCCCACGCTCACAGCGCTGCCCTCTCCAGATGAAAATACCCAGGGTTCGAGCGAAGAGAGCTCGAGCAAGGGAGTACGCAGTACGAGCCGGCGACGCATCACCACCGCTGAGCGTGGCCCTTCGGGGCGCGAACGCCACGAAGAGAAGATCACGGTCTATCTCTCTCCTGATGAGCTCTTCGACCTTGAGCAGGCCCGCCTCCTGCTCCGCGGGGAGCACGGCTTGGCCGTAGATCGAGGTCGCATTGTGCGCGAGGCGCTCTCTCTTATCGTCGCCGACTTGGAATCTAAGGGAGAGTCTTCGATCCTTGTGCGACGTTTGCGCGGACGCTAAGAGGGTCTCCCGATGAGATGCACCGCTCCGTAAGGCGCCGAGTGCGATCAGCAAGCGGTACCTTTGAGCGGTGATTGAGACGAGTGAGACCGGCAAGGTACCTGGCTTTGCTGTGCAACTGGATAATTTCGAAGGTCCGTTTGACCTCCTCCTGCAACTCATCGCAAAGCATCGGCTTGATGTCACGGAAGTAGCACTTAGCCAAGTAACCGATGAATTCATTTCACACATTCGCGCCATGGGCGACGGTTGGGATTTGGGACATGCCACGGAATTCCTTGTGGTTGCTGCAACTCTGCTCGATCTCAAAGCTGCTCGCCTCTTGCCTTCGGGCGAAGTCGAAGACGAAGGCGACTTGGCGCTACTTGAAGCACGCGACATTCTCTTTGCACGGTTACTGCAATATCGCGCGTACAAAGAAGTGGCCGCAATTTTTTCGCAACGGTATGCAGACGAAGCACATAGATTTCCGAGATTAGTTTCACTTGAATCTGCGTATGCATCGCTTCTTCCGGAAGTACTTATCGGCATCGGCCCCGAACGATTTGCATCCCTCGCCCATCGAGTTCTTTCACCTAAAATAGAACAGTTTGTATCAACGACGCATTTACATGATCCTGCGGTAAACGTTCGAGAGCAAGCAACCATAATACTAGAAAGAATAAGGAGTTTACGCTCCGCGTCATTCCGTTCGCTCATTAGCGATGCCCCCAACATGAACACTATTGTGGCGCGATTCCTAGCCCTTTTGGAACTCTATCGAGAGGGTGTCTTGCATTTTGATCAAGTAACCCCGCTAGGTGAATTGCATATCAAATGGGTCGGTGCCGAAGACGCTGAAATAAATCTTACCGATGAGTTCGATATCGAAGTAGAAGAGGACAATGATGAGTGATCTAAACGTTGAAAGCGCCTTAGAAGCCATTCTTATGGTGGTCGATGAGCCGGTATCGTCGGTTTTGTTGGCGCAAGTTCTTGAGACTCCTACGGAGCAGATTGTTGCTGCGTTAGAGAAGCTCTCCGCCGAATACAACGATCAATCTCGAGGGTTTGAGTTACGAGAAGTTGCAGGAGGATGGCGGTTCTACACGCGCGCAGAGTGGGCTCCATTCGTCGAAAGATTTGTTCTTGACGGACAGCAGGCCCGACTCACACAGGCCGCTTTGGAGACCCTTTCTGTGGTGGCCTATCGTCAGCCGGTGAGTCGTGCCCGAATCTCAGCGGTGCGTGGTGTCAATGTCGATGCGGTGATGAAGACATTGGTGAGCCGCGGATTGGTCGAGGAAGCAGGCACCGAACATGAAAGTGGCGCCATCCTCTATCGAACTACGTCATACTTCTTAGAGCGTCTGGGGCTCAGATCGATCGAAGAACTCCCGGCTTTGGCACCGTTTCTACCCGATGTTGATGTCATTGATGATCTCTTTGACTCATTCTCAAGTTGAGATAGAGAGATAATGGAGATCCGCCTACAGAAAGTTCTGGCCTCTGCCGGGGTTGCCTCGCGACGTGCCAGCGAAGAGCTCATCGCTGCAGGCCGGGTGCGTGTAAACGGCCGCACAGTGAAGGAATTAGGTACCAGAGTTGACCCTGATACGGCGGTCATCGAAGTGGACGGAGAGGCTATCTCCACATTTGTCCCGAAAGTGCACCTAGCGATGCATAAGCCAGAGGGCGTGCTTTCAGCAATGTCCGACAGCGAAGGTCGCCCGCACCTGGGGGATTACCTCGCTACACGCTCAGATCGCCTCTTCCACGTGGGAAGACTCGACGTGGAGACGGAGGGCCTGATCTTGCTCACCAACGATGGCGAGCTAGCCAATCGCCTTGCTCACCCCCGGTACGGAATACGCAAGAAGTACCTTGTCTGGGTCGAGGGTGCCCTCCCGAAGGACGCCAAGGCCCGATTGTCTGCGGGGATCGAACTTGAAGACGGCCTAGCCCGGGTAGACGCTTTCGAGGTTGTGGAGAAGGACCGGACTCGTTCACTCGTGGAGTTAGAGATTCACGAAGGTCGTAACCGAATTGTTCGGCGGATTTTCGAAGCCCTCGGCACCCCGGTCGAACGCCTCGTGAGGACCCAGGTGGGACCCGTCCAGCTCGGAGAATTGCGCTCCGGTCGGACCCGAGTTTTGACCACAGTTGAGGTTCGCAAGCTGATGGAGCTTGTGGATCTTTAAAGGTAGATCTTTAGATATCTAACATAATTAAGATTGATATGGGTATAACGTTATATTTACATATCGACAATAGGCCCCTTTTCCCGTTGACTTCGAATATATCTTTATTGACTTATTTATATAACTTTTAAGGGTCTTATAAATACCGGATATTTGATAGTCGATCAGTTACCCTTGAGGCATGTACGCAATAAGAGGCGCAACTCAGCTAGCGGAGGACTCCAAGGAGGCCATCCGTGACGGCGTTGTGGAATTGCTCAGCGAGGTGATGAGGGCAAATCAAATCGAGCCGGCAGACATCGTCTCGGTGCTCTTTACAGCCACTCCTGATCTCACGTCTGATTTCCCAGCAGCCGCTGCCCGCACCATCGGCTTCGGGTCCACTCCGTTAATTTGTGCATCTGAGATTGCAGTTCCAGGAGCCTTGCCGAGAGCTGTCCGAGTCATGCTGCACGTCCACGGGCGTTCTTCAGATGTGCACCACATCTATCTGCATGGCGCAGCCGCTCTCCGACAAGATCTCGCTCAGTGAAAGTTGTCATCGCCGGAGCAGGGTTTATGGGAACCTCTTTAGGGATGGCGATCACCCGAGCTGGGGGAGCGGTCCGCTTCACAGACCTCAATAGAGAGCACGCAGAATTAGCTAGTGCGCGAGTCGGATCGAGTTTTGAAGGTATGGGAGATCTCTTTGTAGCGGCGGTTCCCACCACATTTGTAGGAAGAGTCATTTTAGAGGCATTTAAGAGTAATCTCGCGTTGAATTTTACAGATTTAGGTTCAACAAAGACCAACGTTCAACTTGAGGTTTCATCTTTTGGCGTGAGTGAGCTCTTTTGTGGCGGGCATCCCATGGCGGGAAGCGAGCGGAGTGGTCCCACAGGCGCTCGCTCAGATCTCTTCGAGGGACGCCCCTGGGTAATCACCCCATCTAGCAAGACAAGTGGACAAAGCCTCGAGGCTGTTCGTGAGTTAGTGGCTTTGGTCGGCGCACTCCCGGTGGAACTCACACCGGAAGGTCATGACCGCGCAGTCGCTGAAGTAAGCCATGGGCCACAAGTACTCGCTTCTCTGCTGGCAAGTTCCCTAAATCAGGTAGATGTCTCCCATCTTTCTATTGCCGGGCAAGGCCTGCGAGACACCACGCGCATAGCCGGATCGAGCCCAGAGGTGTGGGCTTCCATACTGAGTACAAATGGTGCGCAAGTCGCTACATTTTTGGAGCCCATCGCAGAAGAGTTAGCTCTCATCATTGCCGCGTTGAAAGCAGGTGATGCAGAAGCTCTCAAGGCCTTTATTTCGCGGGGCAATGCAGGGCGAGACCTGATTCCTGGGAAGCACGGTCTATCAATTCGAGAATATGACCAGATCTCGGTGGTGCTTCCAGACAGACCTGGACAGTTGGCTCTGCTCTTCGACATCTTCAGTGAGCTCAAGGTCAATGTGGAAGATATTTCTATGGAACATTCGCTAGGACTCCCAGCAGGGTTAATTCAGCTATCGCTCCAGGTGGGGCATGGTGAGAAGACGGTGCAGGAACTTATCGTGCGGGGCTGGAGGGCATTCACCCTTGCAGGATGATTCGTCGTTAGATGGTCATATTTATTTATCGACAAATACCCGTTCAATATCCCGATAGAGTGGGCCAATGCTTCGAATCCTTGCTATAGATGGTCCCAGCGGATCGGGCAAATCATCTCTCGCTCGGGCACTCGCTACGCACTTTGACATGCGTTACTTGGACACTGGGGCGCTCTACCGGACCGTGACCTTAGCTGCCATCAGACTCGATCTACTTACCGGCAGTGACGAAGCCATCGTCAACGCTTTGCCAGGAATCACCGTGACTTTCGAGGCAAATCCAGACCAACCTCGAGCTTTACTCAATGGGCAGGATGTATCTGAAGCGATTCGCACCCCAGAGGTCACCTCTGCAGTCAGTCGAATCGCTGCTATTCCCGGGGTGCGCCAATACTTGCTCCGTGTGCAACGGGAGTTCC
>WLIL01000022.1 GCA_009702245.1 Actinomycetota bacterium | reverse complement strand
CGTGGCCCATCCAGCCATGCCAATCGCTGCGACAGAGTCCGGTTGCTTCCACTTTTATAACGGCGCCATGACTCACTGGTGACGGTGTGGGCACCTCACGGATTTGAATGGGTCCCTGGAATTCTTCAAAGAGGATTGCTCGCATAATCCGTCAGAGTACTCGTTACTCCTGGGCCGCAAGCCATTCAAGTGCCGGCAAACGCGTTCGGTCTGCCGAATTCTTATAGGCAAGCATTTTCTCATCCCAGGAGCGGATCCAGAGTGTGAGCCCTTTGCGCAGAGCCGGATAGGTAGCTGTAAGAGCAAGAGGCGCCACCTCGCTGTGAATGGTGAAGAGCATATGTGCACCAATTTTACGAAGTGTTTGTCGTTCACTTCGTAAGTAGATTTCTTGGCCTGGATCATTGATTACACCAGTATTGCGAACCCGGTCGGGTGCTAAGTGAAGCTCTGGCGAATCGGTGAGGCCGAGGTTTCGTCGCGCGATGGTGCGACCTTCGGGCATGCGGTCGAACAACTGATTAACTTTCTCTGCAATTTCATTTTGGTAGTGCGCAACAGGTTGGTGCACTGAGTCCATTGGGAGCCCAATCTTCTCCTCAATGCTCCACGAGAAACCAAAGGAGAGTGATCCTTCCGTAACAACCCAGCCATCAGATTGACGTTCAAGAAGAATAAGATCTTCTGCAGTGTTCTGCGCCATCCATTCAAGGGAGGGTTCAAATCGCTCTGAGAGTCGCCGACTCGGGAAGTGTGTAGAGATCCACAGTTCGAGGTGTTCAACAGCTGCTGATGGAGTTGCGCTCTCGTGCTTGGCGTAGACGGCGCTCGGAGAAACTTTCCAGAGCCGACGTTTCTCAGCCAGGCGTATTTCAAGATCAGACGGATTAACGAGCCACTCTTCATTATCTACGTGTCGCACACCCAGCGACCAGTAAGGCGGGCCTTCAGAGATAATTAGTTCGTCAAACCAATCCATCATGCATCCTAATGAGTGAGAAACTTCTCTGGATTTTTCACGAATGCCTCGCGGCATCCGTCCATACAGAAATAGTACATCGTGCCGTTTACTTCTTCTTTCGCAGGAGCATCGGCGATGCGAACCTGCATTCCACAGACGTAATCTTTAGCAAATTCTGTCGATGATTCTCCTCGATTTCTACTCCGGTAGAGCCAGATAATCACTCCTAACAAAATGAGTGCAACAATATTGAGAACTAGCGTTGAAGTACGCATCCCCATCGCGGCCATTTTGTGTTCGGTAGGAACTAGGTTTAGTAGATAAAAAATTCCTTCAGTAATTAGCCCACTCAGTGACATCACTAGCCAGAAGACCAAGGCGAGGCGCAGGGCGAGTGCGCCACCGTAGATTTTCCGGTAGATCATGACTATCGGGAATGCCAAGAGGTCGGCGAAGATAAATGCGATCACGCCACCAAAAGAGATTCCTCCGTGCCACAATGCTGCGGCAAGGGGAATGTTGCCAAGAGAACAGACAAAAGAAATGAATGCGAGGACCGGTCCAAGGAGTGCGTTTTCGAGGGCTGACCAGAATCCGTACCCTGGAATAAAGAGTGCTTCCCAGAAGCGCATCGGGACTAACGTCATTGCAAATCCTGCAACAAGAAAGCCAACTATTAATTCGATACGGAGCATGGTGAAATCACCAATGGTGTAGCCTGCCGCTTCGCTCCATCTTTGTCGATTGAAAAAACTCATCTTCGTGTTACTTGTCGCCATCTCTTCATGGCCGGAATCCATTGATTTGCGCGCATTTTCAACAAGTTTTGATGAAATAAAGAGTGGGATAAATACTCGGAGCAAAATAATCATGACTATGCCACCGATGAGCTCAGCGAGAGCAAATTGCCATCCCATCAAAATCCAAAGAACTATTCCCATGTCGATGACTAAGTTCGTACTGGCAAACATAAAGACCATTGAGGCAGTGAAGTTTGCACCCTTGCTGAAAAGGCTTTTAGCTAATGCGCTCGCCGCATACGAACATGATGAACTTACGATTCCAAAGAAGGTGGCCTTTACAAGTGTGGCAGCTGAGTCATCTCCAAGGGATTCTCGCATTCGCTTTCTAGATACGAAAGCTTGGACTACGCCAGAGAGTGCAAATCCAAGGACGAGTGCCCAGAAGGTTTCAAAGAACATCCACCAGCCACCTGATATTCCAGAAAGAATCTTTTGCACTTTGACTCCTCGCGCTCGCCGAGCATCTGTAGTTATCACTAATCTTGTCAGGTGGAGAGGCAAACGCGTAGGGCTGCACTCGGTGTAATCGCAGTTGTGACCTGGGTCCCACTTGCCCTTCTGGCCGATCGCGGCGCGACTCTGACGACGCAACGCCTTATCGGTCTGGCTACGTGGGCGCTGCTTCTGCTAGCCCTGATGAAGAGTTCACCGCTTCTTCGTACTCAAATCTTGCTCGTGGTGGCATTTGCCACGGTTGTTGAGTATCTCTTCGCTGGTCACTTCGGGGTTTATGTATATCGCTTGGAGAACGTGCCTTGGTTTGTGCCGCCGGGACACGGGCTCATTTACTTTGGCGCCTACTCGCTGGGGCTGCTCTTAAAGTTACGCGAAAAATTTTGGACTCTCCTTCTTGTTGGGGTCCTGGCTCTCTGGGTGCTTTGGGGGCTCTTTCTCTCGCCGCAATTCGACGTACTTGGCGCCTTCTGGTTCATGAACCTTTTGATCTTTTTGAAGTGGGGACCCTCAAGACCAACCTACCTAGGGGCCATCGTGGTGGTCTCTTGGTTAGAGATTGTGGGCACTTCAATAGGTACATGGAAATGGATGGAGTACGACACCATTAAAGAGTGGGTGGCGCAAGGTAACCCACCTAGTGGTGCTGCGGGTGGTTATGGATGGTTTGATCTCTTTGCGCTACTTCTCGCGCCGCTGCTTTTGCGCCAGGTAAGAAAATTAAGGACCAGAGACCGGTTGCGGAGTGAGTTTCAAAGTTTTAAACCAGAAGCCGACGAAGTAGCCCATGGAAATCGACCAGATCAGAGTCCCGATCCCTACCGGACCTCGCAAGATTAAGCCTCCAAGCAAACCGAAAGCTTCCAGGACAAGACGTGCGTAAGAGATCTTGATGCCAAATCGATCGTGAAGGGCCACCATCAGACCATCTCTCGGACCGGCTCCAATATGTGCACCGACGTAAGTGGCTACGCCTAATGCGGTGATAAAGACTCCAAGTGTGAAGGTGATAACTCTCAATAAGAAAGGTGAATTACTGGTGAGCCCGCTGATGGGGTCGAAACGATTGAGAAAATTCACCGTACTTCCCACCAGAATAATGTCGCAGAGCGTTCCCAGCCCCGGCTTAACGCCCAACATGATGCTGATGAGGAGTACTCCCAGACTTGTGATAATAATTGCGGTTCCAGTGCCCACGTGAATAATTCTGGCAAGGCCTACATGGAGGACATCCCAGGGGGAGACTCCTAATCCGGAATGTAATGCCAGAAATACGCCGCTACCGGCAATGATGAGACCGAAACACGTTTGTGGAAGTTTGCGAAAATTCACTTAAGAGCCGCGACAATTTGGTCATGTAAGAGTCCATTACTAGCGATGGCAGTACCTTGATGCGAGCCATCAATTCCATTTACTCCAGTGAACCGACCACCTGCTTCGCGCACCACAATGTCAAGGGCAGCCATGTCGAAGAGTTGGAGTTCCGGTTCAGCAGCAACATCGAGCGCACCCTCAGCGACCAACATGTGTGACCAGAAGTCTCCGTATGCTCTTGTGCGCCAGAAACGCTTAGAAAGGTTGGAGAACTTTCCACCGTCCTTCCAACTATGAAAACTTGAGTAGGAAAGCGAGGCGTCTTCAATCTTGCTCACCTTTGAAACGGAAATCTTCCGAGGGCTTGTCTGCCCAAATTGAGTGAACGCACCAGAACCTTCCGCTGCATACCACCGGCGATTGAGAGCAGGGGCGCTCACCATGCCGACCACGGATACACCATCTTCCATCAAAGAAATGAGAGTGCACCAGACGGGCACTCCTCGCACAAAGTTTGCAGTGCCATCGATGGGATCAATCACCCAGGCGCGTTTCGAGGAGCCGGCGGTATTAGCGAATTCTTCTCCGATAATTGAATCGGCGGGGTACTTCTCTTGAATGGCGGCGCGAAGTTCAAGTTCAACGCTCTTGTCGGCATCAGAAACTGGGGAGAGGTCTGGTTTGGTCTCCACCGAGAGATCGAGAGCCAGAAAGCGATCCATCGAAATCTTGTCAGCAATGTCAGCAAGTGTGTGAACTAAAGCCAGTTCTTCGAAGAAGCGCATAGGGGCACTTTATCGGTTAGCCCCGGATCGTTGCACAGGGATACATGGAGTCGGGCTAAGCAAGTCGCATGGAGCGGAGCAGCCGGCGAAGGCTCTCCACCCGGGCATTGCGACCTTCGCTTTCACGTGCCCAGGCATTGAGGGCGCACTCTTCCTCGTCGTGCGTGCAACTTCGTGGGCAGGCCTCGATGATTTCTCCGCAATCGGGAAATGCGTGGATGATGCGATTTGCATCGACATGAGCCAGGCCGAAGGATCTGATGCCAGGAGTGTCGATGATCCAGGTATCCGTATCAACCGGAACGGCGAGTGCATTCGAGGAAGTATGTCTGCCTCTTCCAGTAACCGTATTGACTCCGCCAGTAGAACGGTTGGCTTCAGGAGCGAGTGCATTTACTAACGTTGATTTACCTACTCCTGAATGGCCCACGAATACGGATTGCTTTCCTTTGAGTAATTCTCTTAGCTCACCGAGATCACTCTCTTTTCTTAAGATGAACTTGCGTACACCAAGAGATTCATATTGGGCAAGAAACTCTGCGGGATCGGCGAGATCCGATTTTGTCATCACGATCACGGGGGAGATGCCTGCGTCATAGGCCGCAATGAGGCATCGATCTACTAGCCCGATCTTAGGTTCGGGATCTGCGCATGCAGTGACAATCATGAGTTGGTCGATATTGGCAACAATGATGCGCTCAGTCTCGTCGCTATCATCGGCGGATCGACGAAGTGCATTCATTCGCTCATCGAGTGCAACGATGCGGGCGAGCGACTCAGAGTTCCCATTGCTATCGCCAATTAATCGAACATGATCACCTACAACCACTCCGCGACGACCGAGCTCACGTGACTTTATGGCGTTGACGCTCTCTCCTGTTTCGAGCGCACAGGTAAATCTGCCGCGATCAACGGTGGTCACCATTGCTGTAGTGGTGTTATCAAAAGTGGGTCGATCTTTCGTGCGTGGTCGTGTGCTGCGCGGTGGACGTACGCGAATATCGTCCTCGTCGAAGCGACGTGCCATCAAGCACCACTCACTAACTCTTGCCACAACGAAGGGAATGTGGGCATGGTTTTCCCCACGGTTTCCATATTCTCCACGCTCAGGCCGGGCACGACGAGACCTAACAAGGCGCCAGCTGTGGCAAGACGGTGATCTTCATATGTGTGAAAAGTACCGCCATGGAGTGGCGCTGGTCGAATCTGTAGGCTCGTGGGGTGCTCTATTACATTTCCGCCGAGTGCATTGAGTTCAGTTGCGAGCGCGGTAAGTCGATCAGTTTCGTGGAGGCGCAAGTGCCCAATTCCACGCAAATGTGAAGGCGTGGTAGCCAGTGCTGCCACAGCTGCAATGATCGGCGTGAGCTCACCCACGTCATGTAAGTCGATATCAATCCCGCGAACAGCGCCACCACCGCGTAGTCGTAGACCCACTTCAGTGAAGGAAATATCGCCGCCCATCTTGGCAAAGATAGATCGCAGTTGATCTCCGGGTTGAGTGGTTTCGCTCGGCCAATCCTTGATCGTCACATCACCGCCAGTGACAAGAGCCGCCGCAAGGAAAGGTGCGGCATTTGAGAGATCTGGTTCAATCACATAATTTTGCGCACTTACTCTTCCGGGTGCTACAAACCATTCAACCGCACCCACTACTTCTACGTTGACGCCCGACTTGCGCAGCATGTGGATGGTCATTTCGATGTGAGGCAGCGAGGGTAAAGACGGGCCGATATGTTTCACGCGTATTCCAAGCTCTGTGCTAGCGCCAACTAGGAGAAGTGCAGAAACAAATTGAGATGAGGCGCTCGCGTCAATTTCAACTGTGCCTCCTCGTAAGGTGCCATTACTTATCAGAGTGAAAGGAAGCGACCCACGCTTATCATCATCAATTTCCGCGCCGAGTTCACGAAGTGCAGCAATGACTGGACCAAGGGGGCGCTCATAAGAGCGGGCATCTCCATCAAAGCGAAATGTGCCAGCTACGAGAGCTGCCACCGGAGGTAAGAAACGCATGACAGTGCCGGCGTTGCCGACGTCGATCTGGATATTGCGTATTTCCGTTGAACCTTTCCCCCCAACTCTCCAATCACCATTGGCCTCATCGGTGATGGAGAACCCAAGGGCGACCAGTGCAGCTGCCATCAGTTCGGTATCGCGAGAATGGAGCGGACTCTTGAGGAGAGATTCATCAGGGGATTGCACTGCAAGGACCAGAGCTCGATTAGTCACGGACTTAGACCCTGGCACTGGGAGAACCCCAGATATCGCCCCTTTTGCTAAGGGCGCGGGCCAGAGAGTCGTCACAATGAGAGTTTAGGCGAATACGCTCCCCTTATGTGTGGTCGTTATGCCTCTTCAAAGGGGGCGGATGAGTTAATTGCATACTTTGAAGCCACTGGCGATGTAGGGCTTCAGGATCTTGCCCCGTCGTGGAACGTGGCTCCCACCGCGCAGATCTATGCCATTCTCGATCCAGCAAAAGTACTCACGACCGCGCGCTGGGGTTTGGTACCCAGTTGGGCAAAGAGTCTTGATTTCGCCGCTAAAACCATCAACGCACGTGTGGAAACAGCGGCCGAGAAACCCTCATTTAGATCAGCATTCAAATCTCGGCGAGCGATCATTCCGGCAGATGGGTATTACGAGTGGTACACCGCAAGTGGCCCAGTCTCGCGCAAACAGCCTTTCTATATATGCGCCCGCGATCGCTCTCCGCTTGCCATGGCCGGGCTTTATGAATGGTGGACGCCGAGCGATGGTGGTCTCTCCGTCTTAACGGCCACTGTGCTCACGCGAGATGCCACTCCTCAGATCGCCGAGATTCATGACCGTATGCCATTGATGCTTCCACGCGAGGCATGGGATGGTTGGCTCAAAGGTGAATTTTCAACGGTAGATGAACTCTTAGCGATCTCAGAAACCCTTCAGGAACTTGATGCTTATCCGGTATCGTCAGCGGTAAATTCGTCCCGCGAAAACAGGTCATCACTCATCGACCCTGTTCCGTTGGAGATAGAGCAGGTGCTCTGGTGATCACTGAAGTCGTACTCCCCACAACTGTGGGTAGAGCGCGGCTTCTTGTAGGAAATGTAAAAGGCGCTCGCGGGCTTCTCGTTCTTGGACATGGCGCCGGAACCGGTGCCCGGACGCCTGATTTGGAGTTGATCGCAGATGGCATTGATGGTGTAGCCATCATTCGAATGGAGCAACCTTGGGTAGTTTCCGGGCGTCAAATTGCACCGGCATCCCACCTCTTAGATGAAGCGTGGCTTGATGTACTTCATAAACGCAATACGTGGTTACCCGCGGCGGCTGCTGCACTCCCACTTATATTGGGTGGGAGAAGTACGGGGGCTCGGGTAGCGTGCCGGACCGCGCTCCCACTAGGAGCAGTCGGAGTGCTGGCGCTCTCTTTTCCCTTGCATGCACCGAAGAAAACCAATCGGCGTCGCGACAGTGAGCTCGAGATCATCCTTGGGGCGGGGCTGCCACTCCACGTGATCCAGGGAGATAAGGATGGTTTCGGTACACCTGCGGAATTCAATGGAGTCGATGTCACTGTGGTGCCGGGGCGGGGCCATGAACTCCTCCGTAGTAGAGATGATGAACACGCGACCATAGTGAAGGCCGCCGCCAGGGACTTTGCCACCCGCGTCCTCTCCCTCTAGGGAATAACCAAGCGCCTGAGTGGGTTTTCCTTTGATGTGCTTGCTACTGATGAGTTCCGCGGTCAATCACCTGTAGATTCTTTAGAGAGCCAGAGAAATGGAGCGCGAGTCATGGCTGAGAACGCGAAGGGGCAAGCTGACCGCTTTGAGCGTGATGCCCTGCCGCTGCTCGACCAAATGTATGGGGCGGCAATGCGCCTCACAAAGAATCCGAATGATGCACAAGATTTAGTGCAAGATACTTTTGCAAAAGCATTCTCCTCCTTCCATCAATACGAAGATGGTACGAATATCCGCGCCTGGCTTTATCGCATTCTCAACACAACTTTTATTAATAATTACCGAAAGGGTCAGCGGCAGCCATTAATTTCAGATGGTGAAATAACAGACTGGCAGATCGCAGATGCCGCTTCACATACCAGCAACCTTGGACGATCGGCCGAGATGGAAGCCCTCGATCGACTCCCCGATTCAGAAATAAAAGAAGCGTTACAGAACTTGCCGGAAGAGTTTCGTCTTGCTGTGTACTTAGCTGACGTCGAGGGTTTTCCTTACAAAGAAATTGCCGAGATCATGGATACGCCACCCGGTACCGTGATGTCCCGCTTGCATCGTGGTCGCAAACTCTTGCGTGAGGCCTTGGCTGGATATGCGGCCGAGAGAGGGCTTGCTGGAACGGGAGGTGGCCGGTCATGAGTTGCGGAAACCATCACGAGACACCCTGCCGAGACGTCCTTACGGCGCTCTTCATCTATCTCGACAATGAGGTGGGGGATGAGTCTCGTTCTCAAGCGATCGCAATCCACCTAGAAGAGTGTGGCCCCTGCCAGGAGGAGTTCACGCACGAAGAACGCGTCCGTGTAGCTATTTCGAGTGCCTGCAAAGAAGAAGCTCCACCAGAACTGCGAGCACGCGTGATGCAAACGTTTACGGAATTTCGACTCACGCTGACGGAAATTGATCTCCCCAACAACTAAGTTGTGGACATGGCGTATTTCGACGTAAGAGCAGAGATGGTGGCGAATGTACTCACTATCACTGTGAAGGTCGGAGATATGGTCGTCGCCGGTGACCAACTACTCCTCTTGGAGTCGATGAAGATGGAGATCCCAGTTCTTAGCGAAATCAGTGGAAAAGTAATTGAAGTCGCAGTCGTTGACGGCGAAGTTATCCAGGGCGGCGATCTGCTCGTGAAAATCGAGTACATATGAGCGACCGCTTTCTAGGCGCGATTGGGCTTTCATCGATGACGGTGAAGCACGCCGATACGGCAATCGCGCTCGGTTCAGGTGATGTGGCCGTTCTGGGAACACCACGGATGGTGGGTTTAGCAGAGGCGGCCACCCTTGCTGCCATTGCAGACCGGCTCGATCAGCAAGAAACAACCGTCGGTGTCGATGTACACATCGAACACTTAGGAGCCTCGCCTGTGGGCTCACTTGTGCAAGCAAGCGCCGTGGTGAGCAATGTAGAAGGATCACGAATTACTTTTGAGATTGAAGCCCACGACGGCGAACGCCTTGTTGCTCGCGGCGTTGTTATTCGCATGTTGGTTGATCGGTTGCAATTTACGGCGCGTGTGGCCGCGCTAGGTGCAACTGCGCGTTCTTAAATTCCCGTTGTCGTCCGTGGATACGCAATCGCTGGATCTGTGATGACATTTACCAGATAGGGAACGCCACTTTCGAATGCGCGATCCAGGGCCGGTCCAATCTGGCTAGATTCAGTAACTATTTCGCCAGCCCCGCCAAGAGCTCTTACCACCTCGTCGTATCGTGTTTGTGGGGCGAGGTCAGCTGCAACGTCATACCCGAAGATAGATTGCATGGGGTGCTTCTCTAAGCCCCAAGCGCTGTTATTTCCAACAACCATCACTGCGGGCAAGTGATGTCGTACGAGAGAGTCGATATCCCCAAGTGAGAAACCAAGTGCTCCATCTCCAAAGAGTGCGACGACTTGCGCTGATGGCCTGGCTAACCGGGCAGCAATAATTCCGCCCATGCCACCGCCCAAACAGCCGAAGGGTCCTGGGTCGAGCCAGCATCCTGGACGCACCGGTTCTACAAATTTTCCGGCGAAAGAAACAAAGTCTCCGCCATCACCGATGATGACAGCGTCATCAGCAAGTTTGGGAAGCAGTTCGCCATAGATCCGGGCGGGATGGATGGGGGAGAGGTCCGCTTCGAGCAGCTCTCGCTCTTTGGAAGCGCTCTTGAGTGCGGCCTGCGTGATTAATTCTCGCCACTCGCTCGACACCTGATGCGAGAGTGAATTTGTAAGCGCAGTGAAGATGGCGGACAAGTCACCTGATGTACTTGCAGAAAGTGTGGCGTGGGTGGCAATTCCTGATGGGGAATCGGACACATGAATTACTTTGGCGCTACCAAAATCGCCGTAACCTAATCGAAAGTCGAGTGGCGTACCCACCACCAAAATAAGATCTGCAGACCTGAATGCGAAAGATCTCGCTTTTGTTGCCAGTAGTGGATTTCCGCGAGGAATAATTCCGCGAGCGGTGCCGTTCGTGATTACTGGAATTTGAATAGATTCGGCAAATTCGAGTGCTTCTTTTTCGGCGCTGCCAGCCCAGACATCGGAACCAAGGATAAGAAGGGGGGAGGAAGACTTTTTTATAAGGTCGGCAATTCTTGCCACCTCATCTGCATTCACTTGACGTGTTTGTGGTGTCCAGGCTGCGACCGGATGAGTGGTCGCTGGTCCAAAGAAAATATCCATCGGGATGTCAAGGAATGTGGGTCCACGATGTGGAGTGCGCGCGAGTGCAAGTGCATCAAAGACTTCATTACCAATTTCCTCAGTCTTTTTTACTGTGGCAGCGAGTTTGGTAACGGGGGCTAGGAGTGGCGGATGATCAATTTCCTGAAGCGCACCTTGACCCCATCTTCCAGCCGGTGCCCGCCCACCGAGCATCAAGAGTGGAGCCCCGTTGTAGAAAGCGTTTGCCACGGCGCTGACGCCGTTGGTAACACCGGGACCTGCTGTGACTACTGCGAGCCCGGGAGTGCGAGTTAATCGCGCCGTAGCCTCCGCCGCAAATACCGCAGTCTGTTCGTGGCGCACATCGATGATCGGCAAATCGCGATGTACGGCTCCGTCATAAATGGGAAAGACATGTGCGCCCGAAAGTGTGAAGAGGTGGTTGATGCCATGTGCTTGTGCTGCCAAAACAGCTAAATCCCCACCATGTGTTTCACGCTCTTCGCTCACTCCGCCATTCTAAGCGGGAATACGCAATGAGTGCCAGAGTTGCGAGGAGCGCCGGTATGAACCAAATATGGTTGGTGAGGAATTGCGTGAGGGGCAAAGCCGGATTCGTTAAGCTAAAGGTTCGTTCACCGATCCAGAATTCCGCAAGCATGAGGCTGATAACTGCTCCACAATTTTTCACTGTTGGGTACCACCGAGTGTGACCCAGCAACCAGATCGATGGCAGGGTAGCGACTACGAGAATCACTTGTGCAAATTCGATACCGATGTTGAATGCAAAAAGAGTAAGAACACGGTCGCTTTGAAAAACCACCAAGTGCTTAAGCATGGTGGAAAATGCCAACCCATGCACCAGGCCAAAGAGAACTGGTATGAAGAAAATCGCCCGGTTTCGGGTGGGGTAGAGCGTATGGATTGCAGTGATGAATATTGAAAGCGCTATCAGCGTCTCAATGAGTCTGTCAGGGACAGAAATTATGTTGAAGGCAGCAAGAGCAACTGATGTGGCATGCCCAACCGTGAAAGCACTGACCGTTTTTACGGTGAGGTTCACGCTTTGAAGGAATCCCTTCCCAGGGCGCAAATGCCGTCGTGTGATGTATGCAGGAATGGGGAGAATGAGGAGATATAGAAAGAGTAAATGGTCGACCCCGGAACCGATGTGGTCTCTTCCAGCGGTGAATCCTGAGATAAATTTTTGGTGAAATGTATCCGTGTTAATCAGTATGTAGGGAGTTCCCACGTGGGCGTATGCACTTTGTGCGGAGAGAAATAGCACTACTGCAGAAGTAGCAAGCAGAATTAGGGAGCTCTTTCGCATGGAGTATTTCTACCAGCCCAAAGATAAGTTCAATAGGAGTTTGTTGACTCACACGCAAATCACAGAGATTTCTTGCATACTCACCTTGAGAAGCACAACTTCTAGTGTAATTTTCTCACCATGAAAAGACTCATCATCGATCGATCCCGCGCCGGCACCGCTGGCCTCATTGCACTCGTTCTTGGTACTGCTCTCATTCAGTTTTCGCTCGGAGCTGTACCGTCCTCTGCTGCGACTACTGCCACCAAAGCGCTCTGTGGCACCCGCGCCCTTCCCTTTGAGAAGTTCGCTCCTGATGTCGCCGTGATCTGTGATGAGACGTACATGTATGTGTCATCAAACGGTGTGGCCTCTCATTCGATGATGGTAGGAATTACTGGTTGGAACCAACAGGTCCCGCTGCCTATGTTGGTCAGTTCATCACTCGCACAGATGTGGCGCTTTCCCCTTAAGCCAGTAGCCGCCGCTTCTGAGATCGCCACGACAGGCGTCGGTGGAACCGGGATCATGCTTAACGGAATCTCTAATTTCAATGCCACCAAGCCGGCTCCCAATTCAACGGGTTCTGTGTATTCGGCGAGCGCCGATCCTAAGTTGCAGGGCGAATTAGATACCTGCGCCGGCCACGCTGGTCGCGGGGATGATTATCACTACCACGCAGAACCGAGTTGTTTGATATCAGTTCTTGGTTCAGAGAGCGCTCTTGCGGGTTATCAACTCGATGGATATCCCATATATGGAAGTAAGGAGCCGAGTGGTTCCAGTGCCACTGCGCTCGATAAGTGTCAAGGACATGACTCCGGTGACGGACGTGGCTACCACTACCACTTCACCACAGCCGCTCCTTACTCTCCGATGTGCTTCCATGGCCAAGTACCATCAGATGTTTCAACAACTGGCCAACCTAGTGCTGGTCCAGCTCGCAGTGCGGGTGAGCCCGTACAAGTGGTTATCACTGGAATGACTTTTAATCTGACGGGCACCTCAAAATTGGAGTACACCTATCAGGGCAAGGCTGGCTCGGTTTCTTACACACCAACGACAACAGCGTGCTGGAGTTTTGTCTACGTCAATCCGCCACCCGGCTCTCCAGGGAGTGGCACGAGTAGCGCCTGTCGGCGCACCGATAATGTACCGGTTCCCTCCGCATCTATGGCCCCAGCTATGACTCCGGGAAGTACTACTGGAAGTTCTACTGGGCAGAACACCACTGCTTCAGCAGCGAATACCACGGCACCTGTCAAAGCTGCCGTGGTCTACAAGAATGTATCGATCACGAAGGTGAAGTGCAGTAAAGGAAAAGTAACTAAGACTCTCACTGCAACGAAGTGTCCAAGTGGCTACAAGTTACTTTCAAAGAAAACCACCGTTACTAAGGTGCCGGTTCCACCCGCGCTTCCGCCAGCACAGTCAATGGTTCCCACCAGTGGTACTCAGGGCGGTACTCAGGGCGGTACTCAGGGCGGCACCCAGGGCGGTACAGAAAAATTCGAAAGCGTGGTGAAGTCATCCAACGGAGTTTTTCTGCTGAAGAGCACTTCTGCAGTCGATGAAGGTACTTTGCCATCGACTTACACCTGCGATGGCAAGAGCCTCTCCCCACAATTCTCATGGAGTGGGACCCCGAGCGGAACCAAGAGTTATGCCCTCATCATGCATACGATTCCCGGACCTGCGCGCCCAGGAGAGACCGCTGCAGCGGTGAGTTACTCCTGGGTGCTCTACAACATCGCTGGGAGTACCACTTCGATAGGTGAAGGCGCAACAGATGTGGGCACCGCCGGCGTGCAATCACATGGACCAGGTACCTACGGCGCCCCGTGCTCGCAAGGATCGGGTGCAAAGCAATACACCTTTACGGTTTATGCGCTTTCATCCACGATCTCACTCGATGCAAAGAGTGCAACCGGTGATGCCGTCCGAAGTGCGATCAAATCAATCACACTGGCTTCGGCTGCAATGAATGTAAAAGCCTCCCGCGGTTAATTCCGGCAACCGTAGTGGAAATGAAGAAGCCCCGCAGAAGGTGCGGGGCTTCTTCATGAGCTAAATATTACTTCTTGGTGGCCCAAAAAATTTCAGCGATTTCATCAATCTTGGCAATCAACTTGTCTGCGACTGCGACATCCATCGTGCCCTTCGTGCCTGCAGCGCCAGCCAATTTGGTGGCCTCGTTGAAGAGTACGTGCAAGTTGGGATAAGCCTCGAAGTGATTAGGCTTGAAGTAATCGGTCCAGAGCACCCAGAGGTGTTCTTTCACTAGATTCGAGCGATCTTCTTTGATGGCAACGGCGCGTTGCTTAAAGACCGCATCATCAGAGGCGTGGAATTTCTCAATGCAAGCCTTCACTGATTGCGCTTCGATCTTTGCCTGAGCTGGGTCATAGACCCCACAAGGCAAATCGCAATGCGCGTAGACGGTGATAGCTGGAGCGGTGAGTTGACGGAACAAGGCACTCTCCCTAAGTAGTTGAACGTGTATGAAAATAGTACTTGTAAGTGTGAGACTACCTTCCATGAGTAGAGCCGTCTCGTCCAACGAGCACCCTTATGGCCCGCGGAAAGGTCTCGGGAGGGTGGTGGTCTCCAGAGCATCTATGGAGCCCACCCTCACCGCGGGAGATCGACTCTTGGTGCGCTGGGGAAGAGCCCCGAGGCCCGGTCACATCGTGGTGATCGAGTGGCTTGGGCGTCCGG
>WLIL01000021.1 GCA_009702245.1 Actinomycetota bacterium | reverse complement strand
GCTGGCTTCGTACAAGCCGCCTATGCACTTCAATCTCTTGCCAATCGTGATGGTGTCACCATTCTGGCGACAACTGACGAGGAGACCGGCAGCGATTGTTCGAGAGCGCTTATCGAAGAGATAGCAGCCGGCGCAGATGCCGTTCTAGTTTTTGAAGCATCACTTGATGGAAAATTAAAGACCGCACGCAAAGGCACCTCAATGTATCGGGTTATT
Source organism: Actinomycetota bacterium (assembly GCA_009702245.1). Taxonomy (GTDB): domain Bacteria; phylum Actinomycetota; class Actinomycetes; order Nanopelagicales; family Nanopelagicaceae. The sequence continues at coordinate 15,029 of WLIL01000021.1, read as the reverse complement.
GTGGAGGGAAGAGCAGCGCATGCCGGCCTTGAACCAGAGAAGGGAATAAACGCCACCTTAGAAATTGCCACGCTCTACCCGGCAATTCTTGCTGCTTCGAAAAGTAGTGTTGGCACCACGGTAACGCCCACCGTATTGCACTCAGGTACCACTCTTAATACCGTGCCGGCGCTCGCACAATTAGATATCGATGTGCGTGCTTTTACAATGGCTGAGCAGAGTCGCGTTCATGCTGAAATAACATCCCTGGCGGGCACCACGAGCGGTGGAGCATCTGTACGGATAGAGGGTGGCGTTAATCGGCCACCACTCGATCCCTCTTCAAGTGCTCGACTCTTTGAAATGGCTGTGACGTGTGCAGAAGAACTTGGCATGCCAAAATTGGGTAGCGCTGAGGTGGGAGGCGCAAGTGATGGAAACTTCACCGCCGCGTTAGGGATACCGACTATCGATGGAATCGGTGCTGTCGGCGAAGGCGCTCATGCGGCAAACGAGTGGGCAAGTGCCTCCGCCATTCCTGAGCGCGCCCGATTGGCCAGCGCGCTTATCACCAAAATTCTCGCTCAATAGCCGCATCCGGGCGCGGTAAGCGGTAAGTACTTTCAGGCCATAAACTGGAGGGATGACCGACGGCCCGCTTATCGTCCAATCCGATAAGACCATTCTCTTAGATACCGACCACGCCTTGGCCGGTGAGTGCCGTCGCGCCATCGCTCCTTTTGCCGAGTTAGAACGTGCACCAGAACATATGCACACCTACCGACTCACCCCTCTTGGTTTATGGAATGCGCGCGCAGCTGGTCATGATGCCGAGCAAGTCATTGATATCTTGATTCGTTATTCTCGTTATGCGGTGCCACACGCACTTCTTGTCGATATTGCCGACACTATGTCGCGCTACGGTCGCCTCCGCCTTGAAGCTCATCCCGTGCATGGCCTTGTGTTGGTGAGCAATGACCGCGCTGTGCTGGAAGAGGTGTTGCGCTCCAAAAAGATGGTTCCACTCATGGGCGCTCGCATAGACCACGAAATGGTTGCGGTACATCCGAGTGAACGCGGACACGTAAAGCAAGTCTTACTACGACTAGGTTGGCCTGCAGAGGATTTTGCAGGTTATGTCGATGGTGAAGCGCATCCCATCTCTCTTAAAGAAGAAGGGTGGACACTTCGCGATTATCAAAAACACGCGGCTGAAAACTTTTGGCATGGTGGCTCTGGTGTTGTCGTCCTCCCTTGCGGTGCCGGAAAAACCATGGTGGGTGCCGCTGCCATGGCACTCGCCCAAGCCACCACGCTCATTTTGGTCACTAACACTGTTGCCGCCAGACAATGGCGAGATGAACTTCTCAAACGCACCAACTTAACTGAAGAGGAAATCGGCGAGTACTCCGGAGCGAAGAAAGAGATTCGCCCGGTTACCATTGCGACATATCAAGTGATGACCACAAAGCGAAAAGGTGTTTATGCGCACCTCGAACTCTTCGATTCACGGGACTGGGGCTTAATTATTTACGATGAAGTGCATCTACTCCCTGCACCAATCTTCCGCTTCACCGCTGACATTCAATCGAGACGTCGCCTTGGACTTACCGCCACACTCATTCGTGAAGATGGCCACGAAGGTGATGTCTTCTCACTTATCGGTCCAAAGCGCTACGACGCTCCATGGAAAGAGATTGAAGCACAGGGTTACATCGCGCCCGCAGATTGCGTCGAAGTGCGCGTGACTTTGACAGATGCGGAGCGTCTACTTTACGCAACGGCCGAGCCAGAAGAGCGCTACCGATATTGCGCAACCACACAAACAAAGAGTCGTCTTGTGGAATCGCTTGCTCGTCACCATGCAAATGATCAAGTACTCGTTATTGCTCAATATATTGACCAGATTGATGAACTCGGCGAACGCTTAGGCGCACCAATTATCAAAGGCGAAACGCCTGTGAAGGAACGCGAGCGACTCTTTCAACTCTTTCGCACCGGCGAAGTGAAGTGTTTAGTAGTTTCAAAGGTAGCGAACTTCTCAATTGATCTCCCTGAAGCTTCTATCGCAATTCAAGTATCAGGATCGTTTGGCTCCCGGCAAGAAGAGGCGCAACGGCTCGGTCGAGTATTGCGCCCCAAGGCCGATGGACGTAGCGCGCGCTTTTATAGCGTGGTTGCCAGAGATACCGTTGATCAGGATTTCGCTGCACATCGCCAACGTTTTCTAGCCGAGCAAGGTTATGCATACCGAATTGTTGATGCCGACGACGTATTTAGCGGAACCGCCGAGATTTAGCAGAGACCCTGAGCCCAGAGTCAATAAGGCGCTTAAGAAGTTCCCGGGCCGGCATGAATTGCGCACCAGCTTCGATGGCCTGAGGGACATACTCTTCTGGAATGTCGTAATGATCTAGATCAAAGCCGCGCTCTGGAATACCTAACGCTTTGGCAAAGGAGTGCAACTCCTCAAGTGATGTGTCCGAAACAAGGTGAGCCCACAATCGACCATGCGCTGGCCAAATGGGGCTGTCAACGAGTACTGCCATCACCAATCGCATTCAAAAAACGTTTCTCATCAACTCTAAATATGTCGTGAACTTTCCCATCGATGAGGATCACGGGAATTTCTTCACTGTAGCGAGCGGCCAATTTGGGATCATCTAAAATCGATAACTTCTCGAATTCAATCTCACGTTCTAAAATAAGATCCTTGATCACACCTTCAGCAACGTCACATAAATGACATCCAGGTCTTCCAATAATTGTCACTTTCATAAGAACGGATTCCCTCGCTCAATGAGCAGGCGTTCCAACGTCTCTGAAATCTCCCCACGAATTTGCTCCGCAAGATCGAGATGTTGAATGGGTTCATCTTCTATCTCGACCGTAGAAATAGGAGTACCAAATTCAATGATCCACTTCGACGGAAGCGGGAGCATTCCGAGCGGACCAAAGGCGGGGAAAGTGGGAGTTATTGGAAAGTAAGGTAAGCCAAGAAGCCTGGCGAGTACCGGCACATTCGCCAGCATGGGGTAGGTCTCTTCGGCGCCCACGATGGATACCGGAATGATCGGTGCTTTCGCGCGCACGGCGGCATTCACAAACCCACCTCGACCAAATCGTTGAAGTTTGTAGCGATCTTTATAGAGCTTCCCCACTCCTTTGAAACCCTCGGGCCAGACACCCACCACCTCGCCATTGGCTAAGAGTCGTTCCGCATCATCCTGGCAGGCGAGGGTGACTCCAGACTTGCGGGCGAGGTCAGCAAAGAAGGGAGTGGCAAATACTAAATCGGCTCCGAGTCCGCGCATATGACGATGACCTGCATCGTGAACTGCCACCTGTGTCATCAAAGAGTCGAGTGCAACCGTTCCTGAATGATTGGCAACTAGTAGGCAGGCTCCTTCTGCTGGCAGATTCTCAATCCCTCTTACTTCTACACGGAACCACTTTTCGTAAAGTACACGCAATATAGGCAGAAAAACTTGTTCGGTGAGTTCGGGATCGAAACCAAACTCATCGACTGAATAATCTCCACTCATACGTTCTGCGAGAAAATGCACGGATGGATCGAGAGTATCTCCAAGTAAATTGGATACTTCTGAAACCAAGTCCTTAGTTCCTTGTTGCACTATTTGTGAAAGTTCAGGGTTAAGTTTAAGAAATAGCCCGACAACGCTGGCTGCCAACTCGCCAGTAGCGTCGATGACATCGGAGACGCTCCCTTTCCTATTTTCCACGAAGACCAGCTCGCTTCGTGATTCGGTGAGCAACAAACTCTTCGAAGGTATCGCGCGAGGAAAAGTCAGCCGTAAATCCAAGAATGTCGCGGGCGCGATAGGTATCTACCAAACGACCATATTTAAGAAGCGAGAGCTGTTCGCGTGAAAGATCGACGACCCCAAGGCGACGCAACGTGCCACTTGCTGGGGAGAAGAATTGAGCTGGCAAACGAAGCAGTGGGCGCTTTGCCAATCGAGCTGCCTGACTGAGGGTGATAGTTCCTCCTCCTGCAATGTTAAATGTGCCACCTTGGTCTGTAATCACCGCGTGGTGCATCGCACGCACTAAATCATCTTCATGAATAAACTGCAACCGCGGATCATGCCCAAGAACTGCAGGCCATACAGACAACTCGAAATAGGTGGTGAGTGGGGTCACCATTTCAGGACCAATCACGTTAGCAAAACGAAGCGTTGTTACACGCACATCACTTCTCTGCCTCGCAAAATTGCGTACGTATCCTTCAACTTCATTTGAGTCTTTGGCAAAACCAGTCGTTGGCAAACGACCTGGCTGCGTACTCTCTCTAAAGAGCGCAGGATCTTTAGCGCTCGCGCCATAAATGGCGGTCGTAGATTTGATGATCACGTTCTTGACCGAAGGGGACTTCTTGCACGCAGCAAGAAGTTGCATGGATCCGATGACGTTAATTTCTTTCATCACAGTACGTCCACCATGTTCGAGCGGTGTGGAAAGCACACCAGCGTGCACGACAGTGTCAATATTGTGATCATCAATGATTCGGCTAGTAACTGGATTTCTAATGTCTGCCCGGATGAACTCCGCACGTCCAAAATCGTGGACAGGGGCAGTGATGTCTATCCCAATGATCTTCTCGATCTCCGGGTCGTTTGCCAGAGAGGAGAGCAGGGCGTTACCAAGGTAGCGGGCGGCGCCGGCTACAAGTACGCGCTTCATCACGCTCCGCCTCTCAACCCTGGGAAGTTGGGGAGATATCCCTAGGTGCCCCTTATTCTCCCCCCTCCGGCTGATACCGTCACCTTCATGCTCAGTCGTCACCTGAACAGAGCTCGCGCGGGCCTCATTACCGGAGCTCTACTGCTCTCCTTTATTAGCACGTGTGAGGTATCCCCCGCCCAAGCGCTCTCCGCACACACCAAGCCGGCCCTCAAGTGGGGCTACCTCTACGCCGGTGGGCTTACCAATGAGTTCGCCCCAGATACTCCACTTCCGCGCGAGAAGCGGGCAGTATCCAAGCCAACGACCATTTCTGTGCGGTACACAAATTTTCCCGAGCAAGCCAAAGTCGCCTTCGATGCCGCCGTGGGTATCTGGGCTGACCTCTTTCCTTCAAATGTGCCAGTAACCATTGATGCCACCTGGTCTAACTTAGGTGCTGGCGTACTGGGCTCTGCAAGACCCGGGAACTACCATAACGGGTTCACTAACGCACCGGATAAAGATCTCTACTATCCATCCGCCCTTGCCAATGCCATCGCTGGGAAAGATCTCGACCCCTCAAGTGCTGAAATTGTGGCGCGCTTTTCATCAGGCACGGTGTGGTATTTCGGCACCGATGGTCGGCCATCTTTTGGAAGATACGACTTAGTCACCGTCGTTCTTCACGAACTCTGTCATGGCCTCGGATTTCTCTCTTCCGACACCTACGATCCTTATTCCGGAATTGGCACACTTGATAGACCAACTGCTTACGACGCTTTCGCTCGAACTATTGATGACAAGCGACTCTCTGATTTGCCAACGCCCTCAGTTGAGCTAGGTCGCGCGCTTACAAGCACCCTTTACTGGGGTGGAGCCTTAGGAATCGCTGCAAACAACGGAACTAAACCCAAGATTTATTCGCCTACTCGGTACGACGATGGTTCATCAGTGAGCCACCTTGATGAAAGCACATTTCCAAGCGGCGATAAGAACTCCCTCATGTCCCCGCAGTTAGACGCTGGCGAAGTCATCCACGACATTGGTCCTATTGCGGTAGCCATGCTTGAAGACTTGCGCACTAAGCCTCCGGCAGGCGCCGTCACTGCACTTCCTTCGCCACCGCGGAATGTATCCGCACTCGTGGGTGATCGTTCGGTGATGATTAATTTTGACCCGCCCATCGATGCTCGAATCACCCAAGTTTCGGGATACGAAGTAACCACGATGCCAGGAGCGGCCTTAACAAGAGTCGAGCGTTCTCCAATTACAATTCCAAACCTTAAAGTCGGTACCGCTTATACATTTGCCATCAGAGCGGTAAATCCTTTAGGCACCAGCGTGGCCGCAGCAGCTGGTCCGATTACCCCACAACTCAGCTGGAAGACCTCTACCCTCGACATTGGCGCCGATCCATCCTTTACCGCAGCTACAACATGGCGAAATCAAACCGTCTTTGTCTATAACGATAGGCGCACCGGTTATCTCAAACGTGCCACTTTGGTGAATAAGAAGTGGGTCATCGAAACTATTGATGGAAACTCTGTCATTGGAGGCACCACTACAAATAATCTCGATGGAGCCCTGAGCACATGCGTCACGGGTCCGGTCAAAAGCCAGGTTCTCCATATTTTTTATTCAGATATGGAGGATAAGGATCTCCGCCATGCAGCGTTCGACGGAAAGAAGTGGAGTTACGAGATTGTTGATGGAAATGGTCTGCTCACTCAACCTGTCGAGGATCCGATTCGAGTACGCACTAAGAGCGATGTAAACGTGAGCAATGCATGTGTCGCCACTCCTGCCGGTCTCCAAGTTTACTATCGAGACGATAGTCAAGGAATTCTCTTAGGTGCACTTCAAAGTGGGAAAACGTGGCAGTACGAACTTGTCGATGGAGATCGCAAGACAGAGGGGCGCACAACCGGTGATGTGGCTTTTCATTTAGCAGCCACGGCAGTAGGAAAGAGCGTGCACCTTATTTACGATTCAGTAATCACAATTGACCGAGATCGCAAAGCGACGCAAGGCGATGTCCGACATGCAGTTCGTTCATCAGCAAATCCAGCGGATTGGAAGTTTGACACTGTTGATGCAGCAGACGCAAGATTCCCCGTCGCCGGATACGGCGTAGCCATCGGAGTAGTCGGCACCAAGGTTTACGGAACATGGCTAGCTGCATCCACAAAAGGGGCGGGTACCCCAGGCGCCGACACTCTTTTTTATAAAGAATTCACTGCCAGTGAAACTTCTCAGGTGATTACTTCGGGATTAGGTGTACCAACGTTGCCGTTAGCGATTGATGGCAGCAATGTGGCATTCGGCTGTCAAGGTCGTCTCTGTTCGGCAGCATTAGCAAGCGGAAACGGAAAACTCATCTCTGGAGTGGACACGACGCAGAGCCTGGGAGCAATGTGGGCCAAAGTGAGCAGCAAGGCTGGCCTGCTTGTAGGAAGCCCGCTCGGCCTACTCTGGCTTGCGGCTTAAGCGAACGCTGACTAAACCTTGTTACGTCGTTGAATACGAGTCTTCTTCAGAAGCTTGCGGTGCTTCTTCTTGGCCATCCGCTTGCGACGCTTCTTAATGACTGAACCCACGAGTAAACCTTTCGTTGCTGAAAGCGTCAGGCTATCGCTTTACCGCCCCGGAACCCGAATCCGGGTAGAAGTCGAGCAAGAGAAGTCCCGGGCCGGAGCCTGAAACCGTGAGCAACCCAGTGGAATTGGCCGCCAGTGCGAGCAGGGACTGGTCTCCCACTCTCGGGCTCACATGGGTCAGGCCAAGGGTGCGGCTGCCCGATTTGCTTGCTGAAAGGCTCACTGCGAGGGCATCAAGGCCCACCCCTTTGGTCGGCGGCGAGATGGCTTTGAGCTCACTTGGGCTTACCGCGAAGGCGAGCGCTATTGCGCCACCCACCCTGGGAGCCAGAGCCACCGGAGGAGATCCGAGCCACCGCCGTGTGCTGACCACTGCTCCCGTCTTGGAGAAAGTCGTAGTAACAATCTCCATCTTCTTTCCATAATCGACAGTGCCGGCAAGTACCGCTTCGCCATTAACGAAGGCTCCGCTCTCCCAGGAACGCCGAGTGCCCGAATTTCCACTTCGTTGAGTTTGCGTAATGGCTCCGCTCTTCACATTAACCACTACGGCTAAGGCGTCGACTTTGCCGATGGCAGGCTTACCTTTCCAAACATCAGTTGTTGATCCGGCCACTAATAAATTTCCCGCACTCAATGCAGTCGTCCGAATCGATGTTCCACTCTTGCCAAGATAAATTGGCGCCTTACATTGCAGAGCAAAATCACAATTCAGATAAAAGCCTCTCAGGGCTTTGCTCTCAAGAGTCAGGATGGTGCCGGCAATCCAGAGCCCAGTGTTATCAGAAACCACTCCAGTGGGTAGCACTGCAAACTTTGCACCAAAACTAATGGTGGTCTTTAGTAGTGCACTGCCATCTGAACGCACTCCTTGAATAATAAGTTGGCTCAGAGGCCTTGGCGCTGCCACTAATGGAGAAGTGAGCGAGACTCCATCAGGATTAACAGTGATCGGAGTATTTCCTGGACCGATAGTGGCGGGCGCAGGAGTCGTCATTACAATCGGAGCGGCTGTAACAGTCTCGCTTTGCGACGAACCAACAAGCCAAATGTTTCCACTTTGATCTAGGGCTGCGCCACCGAAAATATCGTTCTGCATCGTGCCAGCCCGATGACTCCATGTTGGAGCGAGGGTGGCATCTAGGCTTGCTACCCAAATGTCACTTCCTCCAAGGGCACGATCTGCGAAAACAGTTGAACTTTCGCTGCTCTCAAAAGTGGTACCAGCCAGGATCCAACCGTTCTTGGTTGAAAGGGCAATTGCCGCATCATCTTCGAGGCCGATTGTCAGAGTCTTCGAAAGTGACGTAGCCGCATCGGCGTTAGTGAGTGCACTACTCAGCAGCACGACAAAAGCCGCAGATGCAGCCAGGCCTATGGTGCGAGTGCGTTTCATGAGTCTGAGCCTACGGTCAGGTGAGGAAGATTGTGCGCAATCCAAAGAGCGTCAGCGCCGCACCAGTTACCCATGGCAACAATCTCGCCAACCACCCTGGGAGTTCCCTGCTAAATAGGTAGATCAAGATGGTGAACCAGAGGAGCCCCAGGAGAGCATGAATGGCGGCCAGCACCAGTGAGCGCCAGAGTAATCCGGGGCCAGGAGGGGCAAATTGCGGTAAGAGTGAGAGATAGAAGACACCTACCTTTGGATTAAGGATGTTGGTAAGAAACCCACTCATAAATCCTAAATTTGAAGTAGTGGCGCTCTTTGCATGCGTCGTGCGCAGCGCCGACCAACCCAACCAGAGAAGGTAGAGCCCACCAAGGATTGAAATGGTGCGGTATGCCTGCGGATACCTGATCAGTAAGGCGCTCAACCCTTCTGCGGTCGCGCCACCCCATACTAAACAACCAGCAGCTATGCCCACGCCAGTGATAAATGCAACGCGTTTACTTTCGGTACGAGCGGCACGGAGAATCAGCGCCACATCTGCGCCTGGAAGAATGGTGAGTAGGGCAACGAGAAGTGTGAAGCCGGCAACTTGAGTAAAAGTCATTATCCCTGTACTACTGGCCCTGCGCTAATTCGCGTGAACGATCACGAGCAGCTTCCATAGCCGAGAGAAAAGCGGCGCGAACTTTATGATCATCCAATTCACGAAGCGCGGCGCTGGTGGTACCAGCGGGGCTGGTGACATTTTCACGAAGAACACTCGGATGCTCACCAGTTTCATCGAGCATGGCGGCTGCGCCGACGACGGTTTGCAAAGTTAGGGCCGAGGCCGTGGCTCGTGGCAAACCAAGTAAGACTCCGGCTTCGATCATAGCTTCAACAACATAGTAAATATAGGCAGGTCCCGAACCGCTAATTGCGGTGACCGCATCTTGGTGTTTCTCGGCTATTCGAATTACTTTTCCGATACTACGGAGCAAATTCTCCGCATGAGCTAGATGGTCTTCGCTGCAGTGAGAGCCAGGAGAGATCGCTGTCATACCCTTGTCCACCAAAGCCGGCGTATTTGGCATCACGCGCACCACCGCTATTCCCGAAGGTAATTCAGCTTGCAGCGCGACCGTAGTAATACCTGCCGCCATCGATATAACTAGTGTGTCGCGGTGGATACTTGAAGCAACCTCCCGCAAAAGGTATGCCATATCTTGCGGCTTCACCACGAGGAAAACTGTTTCAGCGCCGTTGACAGCTTGCGCATTTGATGCGCTAGATACGCCAAACTTTTCGCAGAGATGTTCTAGACGTTCTGGGCGAGTATCAGTAATGACCACATCTGAAGGGGCATGACCTGAGCGCATCAAACCAGAGAGCAAAGCTTCGCCCATGACGCCGGCACCCAAGATGGCGATCGTGGCCATGACTACCCCCTAGAGATAAGCGAACGGAGAAAGAATGTCAGGTTTGCCGGCCTTTCTGCCATTCTCCGCATGAGGTACCCATACCAATCCTGCCCATACGGGACATAGATACGCACCTTCTCGCCGCGTTGCGCTAACCGAATCTGCTCTTCGGGGCGGATACCAAGCAACATTTGATATTCAAAAGTTCCACTTGCACGCTGTGAACGAAGCGCAAGTGAAGTAGCTATCTCAATGAGGCGAGGATCATGCGTTGCGAGCATGGGATAGCCATCACCCATCATGAGCACGCGCATACAGCGCACATAGGAACGATCAACTTCACTCTTAGATTGAAACGCCACACTGGCTGGTTCTTTATAAGCACCTTTACAGAGGCGAACGCGGGAACCTTCATATGTCAGATCCCGGCAGTCACCTTCCGTTCGCAAGAGATATGACTGAAGTACTGCTCCTACAGAAGGGGTCTCTTTGCGAAGCTCACGAAGAACGCCCAACGTGGAATCAGTAGTGGTGTGATCTTCCATGTCTAAAGTGACGGTAGTACCGATTTGAGTTGCAGCACGTACAACTTCAAATGCATTTTCTAATGCGATTTTTTCTCCATCGCCAGGAAGTGCCTGACCCAACGCTGAGAGTTTTACCGATACTTCAACATGACTAGCCATCTGGTGCTCGGAAATTAATTTTAAGAGAGTGAGATAAGCGTCCTTAGTTCCAGTGGCCGCATCACGATCGAGTACATCTTCACCGAGATGATCAACGGTAAGATTTAGCCCATCGTTGGTTAAGCGGTTGGCAGCCGCTATGACATCAAGTGGCTCTTCGCCGGCCACGAAGCGTTCGACAACGCCTTTGGTGAGCGGGCCTGTACTTACAAACTCACGAAGCTTTTCATTTCGACTTGCCGCCAGGATGGTGTCGCGTAACACGGTGTGCCTCTCTCTCGATGAAAAGCCTACTCCAGGTTTGCCCGAGCGAAAGCGAGAGATTCTGCCAAGATCACCAGGCGTTCCTCACGTGTGGCTACTCGCCTCGTAGAGACTTCTAAGACCACGGACTTCAGGCTGGTGGATGACTTCAGGAGGGCGAGAACTTCGGCGCACGGTTGCGTTCCGCGTCCAGGGGCCAAATGTTCATCTTGGGCAGAACCCAGTCCGTCGGCGAGGTGAAGGTGGACCACATTCTCCCTAGCGATTATCTCAAACGGATCTTCTCTAGAGGTCGCCGTGTGCGAGAGGTCTAGAGTCACGTTGTTATAGCCCATGTTGAGTACCGAGTAGTCGGGCAAGTAACCCGTAATTTCTCGATTCCGTGCACTCCATGGAAACATATTTTCGATTGCAATATCTACGCCACTTTCCTGAGAGAGCACGTTGATTTTTTCCGCGAAGTTTTTAGCATATTTTTTCTGCCATCTAAACGGTGGGTGCAATACCACGATCGGTGAACCGAGCCGCTGCGCTAATTCCACACTTTTGCGTACTTTCCCCCAAGGTTCTAAACCCCAAACGCGTTGCGTAATTAACAAACATGGGGCGTGTACAGAAAGCACGGGTAGATCAAAGTGTTCAGAGAGGCGCATGATCGAGCCAGCATCTTGCGTAGCTATTTCATTAGACACCATGATCTCAATGCCGTCATAACCAAGCTCTTTGGCGATGGCGAAGGTATCTGCCAGCGTCTCTGGAAAACAGGAAGCGCTAGATAAGCCAACTGGTGTACTCACTGATCGAGCCAATCCAATCGACGGAGAATGATTCCTTCGCGTAACGCCCAAGGGCAAATCTCAAGTTCTTCAATATCAAGTAGATCCATCGCAGTGTGTGCCACGATCGCGCCAGCTACTAGTTGATTGGCACGAGAAATAGAAACACCAGGAAGTTTGGCGCGCTCTTGAATAGACATAGAGAAAATACGAGGCAACCAATCTTCAAGCACATCGCGTTTAAGAAGTCTCGGCACCATCGGTCCAGATGTTGATGGTTCGGCACCGCAAATACGTGAAAGCGAGCGGAAAGTTTTGCTGGTAGCTACAGGATGATCGATCTGCCCCAGTGAAAGAATCTCAGGCACTATTTCCGCAATTGATGTACGCACCATGCGCCGCAAATTTTTGATGTCACTAGCATCGAAAGGATCTCCTTTGAGATGAGTTGCCGTGAGCCGACTTGCCCCAAGTGGCAGTGAGAAAGCTTCTTGCGGCTCCTCGTTGGTGCCACAGGCGACTTCAAGTGATCCTCCGCCAATGTCAAGGACAAGTAAACGGCCACTTGACCAACCGAACCATCGTCTGACAGCGAGAAAGGTGAGCCTGGCTTCATCGCCACCGGAGAGTACCTGCAACTCGATGCCGCACTCTTTGGTGATCTCCTCCAAAATCTCATCTCCATTGGCGGCCTCACGCAGCGCCGACGTGGCAAAAGCTAGTAGTTCCTCCGGGCCATGCGTGTCAGCTGCGGCTACTGCTCGTTGAATGGCAACGACCAGGCGATCTCGCCCCTCTCGACTGATGGCTCCGTTGGGAAGGAGGAACTCGGTCAGGCGTAGCTCTTCCTTATGACTAGTGGCTGGTATCGGGGCTGCTCCGCGATGGGCATCAACAACTAGTAGGTGGATGGTGTTCGAGCCCACATCCAGAACTCCAAGTCGGCGTCCCAAAATCGGTCCTGAAAGTGGCTCCACCGAGCGGGTATCCACCGATTCAAGACTCACGGAGATGAACTTACCGTGAGAAGACCGTAGGCTCACCTCTTGTGCCTCCTACGAAACATTCTCAGACCAACGAAGTAGCCCTTGATTTTGCCCGCGACTGGGTGGAGTTCCCAGATCCGGTGGATCCCGCCGAGTTATGGAAGTGCGATCTCACCTGGCTCACCTCGTCTTGGCAATGCATTTATGGAGCCGGTTGCAAGGGCATCTTCGAGGAGAGGCCATTCGATGGATGTTGCAGCCAAGGAGCGCACTTCACCGGAAAAGAAGATGAGAAGCGAGTCCGGGATTGGGCGGCGCGACTCACTCCAGAGACCTGGCAATTCTTTGCCGAAGGTCAGCCCGCGAAATCTAAGGGCAAATTAGACATCACCGAGAAGGATGACGAAGGCGATAAGAAGACTCGAGTCGTGGAAGACGGATGCATCTTCCTTAACCGTCCAGGATTTGCTGGCGGTGAAGGTTGTTCCTTCCACCACCTCGCGATTCGTGAAGGCGTGCACTTTGTCGAGACAAAGCCAGATGTCTGTTGGCAACTTCCACTCCGTCAGTCGTACGAAGAACTTGATCGAGGCGACGGAAATAAGATTTCAGTCAACGTCATCGGTGAATTTGATCGTCGTGGTTGGGGTGAGGGCGGCGAAGAACTCGACTGGTACTGCTCCGGTAATCCCGATGCACATATCGCTTCAGAGCCGCTTTACATCACCAACAAGACCGAACTGATTGCCATGATGAACGAGAAGGCTTACGAAGTGCTGGCTGATATTTGTGACCAGCGCATGGCAGCACAATCAGCACTCAAATCTCGAAATCTTCCACTCTTCATCGTGCACCCAGCGACTCTCGAAGCCGATCGGTTAAAGAAGTAACCGCAATGGCAAAGCCGGATCTCTACCGCTGTACGGAATGTGGTTGGAGTGGCGTGAAGTGGCTCGGGCAATGTCCCGAGTGCCAAGCATGGGGCTCTGTAGATGAAGTGGGCGGAGTGACCAAGGCTTCTTTGCAACCAGGGCGCATCATCACGCCAGCCAAACCCATCGCAGAGATTGACGTAGCGTCTGCAATTGCGCGCTCTTCAGGTGTTCCAGAATTAGATCGCGTACTTGGCGGCGGCATCGTTCCGGGCGCAGCAATCCTCCTTGCTGGTGAGCCCGGTGTGGGTAAGTCAACACTGCTTCTTGCAGTAAGTGCCGAGAGCGCTAAAGCGAATATGAAAGTACTTTATGTAACGGGCGAAGAGTCCGCCTCCCAGGTCCGCCTCAGGGCCGAACGACTCAAAGCACTTCACCCCAACCTCTTTCTCGCTGCTGAAAGCGATCTCGGAGTTTTGCTCGCCCACGTTGATCAAGTAAAACCAGATTTATTGATTGTCGATAGTGTCCAAACAATCTCTACTCAATCGGTAGATGGTTCACCCGGCGGAGTGACGCAAGTTCGCGAAGTTGCCGGAGCCCTCATTCGAGTCGCGAAGGAACGCGCTCTCGCAACCATTTTGGTGGGACATGTGACGAAAGATGGCTCTATCGCTGGACCCAGATTGCTTGAGCATCTTGTTGACGTCGTCCTTAATTTCGAAGGTGAAAAACACACGCGCCTTCGCCTAGTACGTGCGATCAAGAATCGCTTTGGTGCTACCGACGAGGTGGGGTGTTTTGATCTCAACGAAAATGGCATCGAAGGTTTAGCTGATCCCACAGGGCTCTTTTTAAGCCGACATAGTGAACCAGTCCCCGGCACGTGCATCACGGTGGCCATGGAAGGACGCCGTCCATTACTCGCAGAAATTCAAGCACTCGTCGGGGGCGCATCAAATAACACCAACCCTCGGCGAACAACTAGCGGACTAGACAATGCGCGCGCGATGATGACCCTCGCAGTCCTTGAACTTCGCGCCGGAATTCCCCTGGCTGGACGAGATACATATCTCGCCACTGTAGGTGGCATGAAATTGACCGAGCCTGCTGCCGATTTAGCGCTCGCACTCGCCGTGGGTTCAGCAGCTAAAGGCTTGGCTCTTCCTTCAGATCTCATCGCACTTGGTGAGGTGGGGCTCGCTGGTGAAGTGCGCAAAGTAAATGGAATTCAGCAACGACTCAATGAGGCTGCCCGCCTTGGCTTTACGCGCGCCATCGTGCCCGACCTCAAAGGTGAGTTAAAGATCCCCGGGATGGAGATCTTAGAAGTTACTCGTCTTACAACGGCATTAGAACGAGTTCGCCTTACGTGAGCGACCAAGATTCG
>WLIL01000020.1 GCA_009702245.1 Actinomycetota bacterium | reverse complement strand
GATTACGGTGCCCAGCAAGAAGCCCGTCGCCAAAGCAGCGAAGAAGGCCCCCGCTAAGGCTCCCGCGAAGAAGGCTGCGCCAGTAAAGGCTCCAGCAAAGAAGGCTCCCGCGAAGAAGGCTGCGCCGGTAAAGAAGGCTGCGCCAGTAAAGGCTCCCGCGAAGAAGGCTGCGCCGGTAAAGAAGGCTGCGCCAGTAAAGGCTCCTGCGAAGAAGGCTGCACCAGTAAAGAAGGCTGCGCCAGCAAAGGCTCCTGCGAAAAAAGAGGTTCCCGCGAAGAAGATTCTTGCACCAGCCGCTCCTGAGAAAACTCCAGCGAAGAGTGAGAGCGAACTCCCGCATGGAATTGTGGCCCCGCGTTTGGTGATGCTTCCTAGTGCAAAGCCAGCGAAGAAGAAAGGCGGCACCACTCTCAAGCCGCTCAAAGGAGCGCCAGAGCCTTTAGTTGTCAAAGAAGGCGAAGGACCTTGGACAAAGAGTGAATTAAATGAAATTAAGAAAGAGCTTGAAAAAGATCTTGTGCGCCTGAGGGCCGAATTGGCCGCGGCAGAAATTGAAATTAATGAACTCCTGAGGGATTCAGGCGATGGCGCGGGCGATGATCAAGCTGATGCGGGTACGAAGACATTCGAACGTGAACATGAACTCTCATTACTCAACAACAACCGTGACATGGTGGTGCAATGCGAGAGAGCATTGGCACGCATTACGGATAGCACTTATGGGGTCTGTGAACTCTGTGGGAATCCGATTGGCAAGGCCCGCCTTCAGGCTTTTCCACGCGCCACGCTGTGCATGGTCTGCAAGCAACGAGAAGAACGTCGTTAAGGCTGCGCAAATCCAGCCTTGGAAAGAAGAGCTTTTCCTTTGCTGGAAAGTAGGAAATCAATAAAGGCATCCCTAGTGTAAATATTTGATTTACTGCTAGGAAGTGGAGCAATGCTATAAATAGTTTTTAAATTCACCGCCTCTGGAATTTCAATCGCAAGCAATTCCGAGCTTGAAAGTACATCTGTGCGATAAATAAGTCCCGCGTCAACTTCTCCCAACAGAATTTTTGCTTCAACAGACTTGACGTTTAATTCGAGAGTGACCGGTTTGAGGGAAACTTTTGCTGCCCTTGCGACACTTTGAGCAAGCACGCCACATGGAACCTCAGGTGCGCAGATGGCTATTTTGGATCGAGAAAAGTCACTTAAGGACGAAATCTTCAAACGGTTCTCCTTGAGTACCGCGATTACAAGTGAGTTGGTAGCAAAATCACGCGCGAATCCTGCCAGCGCATTCTTCTCAGCAACGAGTTTCATCGGCGCAGGTCCCGCTGAGAGAAAGAGATCCGCAGGTACTCCGTTGATAGCTTGCTGGGCCAATGTGCCAGATCCACCGAAAGAAAAGATGAGATCGGCCCCAGGATAGATTCTTTTGAATGCTCTCTTCAGGTCTGGTGCCACATCGGTCAAGCTAGATGCGGCTAAGACCACCAGGGTCCCTTGCAATTTGGCCACCTGCCACTTTTTTGCCACACAGGTATAACGGACGCCTTCGACGGCGGCAAACCCACTGGTGCACTTCCCGGAGAGCGCGTGAGAGGAAGGCGCCGTGAGGGCGCCGGATATCAAGAGCAAGGCCGCCAAGATGGCTATTCGCTTGAATGCGGTCATAATTCGGAGAATATGCCGTTTAATCGGTTATCACAACCTGTATTTTCCGAATTAACGGGCTTAGGTGTGATGCGTAGGGGAAGCCTGAGAGACTTAGCCTATGTTCCGCAAGATCTACGCCGCCGCCGCTCCATTGCGCCGGCTGGGCTGGGCCATTGCATGTGCCGTACTTCTGCTCGATCAGGCAACCAAAATTTGGGCCATCTCTGCTCTCTCCGATGGACATCGAGTGCAAGCGATTCCTGGTCTACTCCACTTCACGTACGTCCGTAATTCCGGTGCGGCATTCAGTATGGGTCAGGGGAGCACCCTTTACCTGGCGCTCTTTTCACTCTTAGTGGGAGTAGCGATCGCACTCTTTGGGGGACGGAGCAATGAACTTTGGTTGCCCATGTCGCTCATCCTTGGTGGCATTTTGGGCAATCTCAGCGATCGGATTTTTCGCTCGCCCGGTGGCATGAAAGGGCACGTCGTCGACTGGATTGAGTTGCCCCATTGGCCAATTTTTAACATCGCCGACTCTGCCGTGGTGATCGCGGCAAGCATCATTGTTATCTCTGCACTCTTCCAACGAAAGCGAACAGATGCCTGATCAAAGACGAATAGTTATTCCTGCAGGTCTTGACGGCGAGCGGGTCGATTCAGGAATTTCGCGTCTGCTTGGACTCTCGCGTACGCGCGCAGCTGAGGTGCTCGCCGAAGGTGGAATCACGTTGGCTCGAAATGGTGCGCGGCTTGGAAAATCAGATCGACTCTCCACCGACATGGTGATTGACGTGCTTATACCGGAAGCGGTTCAAGAGCTCTCCATCACTCCGCACGTAATTCCTGACCTGGCAATCGTCTTTCAAGATGACCATTTCGTCGTCGTCGACAAGCCTTCTGGTGTGGCTGCTCATCCCAGTGTGGGTTGGAGCGGTGCGAATGTATTGGGTGGCTTGGCTGCATTAGGTGTTTCCATCACCACTTCAGGGGCTGCGGAACGCCGAGGAATCGTCCAACGGTTAGATGTAGGTACTAGCGGTTTGATGGTCATTGCAAAATCTGAGATCGGGTACTCCCGACTCAAGGATGCTTTCCGCCAACGCACGGTGACCAAGATTTATCACGCGCTAGTTCAGGGCCATCCTGATCCAAGTCGAGGCACCGTGGATGCTCCCATTGGTCGCCACCCCAAAGATGATTGGCGTTTTACCGTGATGGAAGGCGGGCGCGAAAGTATTACGCATTACGAGACGTTGGAAGCCTTCCCAGCTGCTTCTCTACTCGAGATTCATCTGGAGACCGGACGTACCCACCAAATTCGGGTCCATATGTCAGCCCTGCGCCACCCGTGCGTGGGAGATATAACCTATGGGGCCGATCCCACTTTGGCTGACCGTCTGGGTCTCACCCGCCAGTGGCTACACGCCTGCGAATTGGAGTTTGAACACCCTACGAGCGGCGAGTTAGTACGTTTCAGTTCTCCCTATCCTCTCGACCTCGAGGGTGGACTCGCGCGCCTGCGAAGTGAGCAGTAGCGAAGAGGACTACCCTGCCTAGTCGTGTCCTCTTTTGCTCACCTCCACGTCCACACCGAGTACTCCATGCTCGATGGGGCGGCCCGACTGACTGAGCTCTTTGAGTCCAGCGCCCGGATGGGGATGCCTGCCCTGGCCATGACTGATCATGGGAATGTCTTCGGAGCTTATGACTTCTATAAGCAAGCCAAGGCAACAGGGGTGAATCCCATCATCGGCATTGAGGCGTACTTGGCACCGGAGAGTCGTTTTGATCGTAAGAAAGTGAAATGGGCGCAAGGCGGCGAGGATGATGTTTCTGGTGGCGGTGCCTATACGCACCTCACGATACTTTCGGAGAATAACGAGGGGCTACATAATCTTTTCAAACTTTCTTCGTTAGCTTCACTTGAAGGGCAGTACTACAAGCCACGTATGGATCGTGAATTACTCTCGCGTTTTAGTAAAGGATTGATCGCAACCACAGGATGTCCTGGTGGCGAGGTGCAAACCCGATTACGCATGGGAGACAAAGTGGGCGCCAAGAAGGCGGCTGCAGATTTTCGGGACATATTTGGTGAAGGTAATTACTTCTGCGAAATCATGGATCACGGATTAGAGATCGAAAAACGTGTCAATGATGACTTATTGGCGCTCGCGAAAGATCTCAAGATTCCTCTCGTAGCCACAAATGATTTGCACTACACGGCGCAAGAAGATTCTTACGCTCACGAAATTCTTCTCTGTGTTCAATCGGGATCGAACCTCGCAGACCCTAAGCGATTTAAGTTCGAAGGAACTGAGTTCTATTTGAAATCGCCCGAAGAGATGCGCCACATCTTCCGCGACTTCCCAGAAGCTTGTGACGCCACATTGGCGATCGCCGAAAGATGCGATATTTCATTTAATGAAGGCGCAAATCTCATGCCGAATTTCCCTGTTCCAGAAGGGGAGTCCGAAGATTCATGGCTCGAGAAAGAAGTGGCGCTGGGGCTCAAATATCGCTTTTCAAACGGCGCCCCTCAAGAGTATTTAGAGCGTGCCGCTTTTGAGCTATCCGTTATCAAGCAGATGGGTTTCCCTGGCTACTTCCTTGTAGTAGCTGATCTCATCTCGCATGCTCGTAAGAACGGCATTCGTGTGGGTCCTGGTCGTGGCTCAGCTGCCGGCGCCGTCGTCGCGTGGGCGCTGCGCATCACTGAGATTGATCCAATTCCCTACGGCTTACTCTTTGAGCGTTTCCTCAACCCGGAACGTGTTTCTATGCCGGATATTGATATCGACTTTGACGAGCGCCGTCGTAGCGAAATGATTCGATACGCAACAGACAGGTACGGAAGTACACATGTTGCGCAGATCATCACTTACGGCACGATTAAGGCGAAGCAAGCGATTAAAGATTCTGCACGTGTCCTCGGCTATCCCTTTGCCATGGGGGATCGAGTTACAAAGGTCTTACCTCCGTCGATCATGGGTAAGGACATACCTCTCAAGGGAATCTTTGATCCCGGACACGAAAGGTATTCAGAGGCAGGTGAATTTCGTGCGGTCTACGAGTCCGACCCAGATGTTCGTCGTGTGGTCGATACTGCTCGAGGCATCGAGGGGCTCAAGCGCCAATGGGGTGTGCACGCAGCTGGTGTGATCTTAAGTAAAACGCCTTTGATGGATGTTATTCCGGTGCATAAACGAGAAGCAGATGGCGCGATCATCACTCAGTTCGATATGGGTGCATGTGAAGCCCTCGGCTTACTGAAGATGGATTTCTTAGGCCTTCGAAACCTCACCGTGCTCGACGATTGCTTAATCAATATAAAAGCCAACCGCGGAGAAGTAGTTGTCCTCGAAGAATTGGCACTGACGGATTTGAAAACCTACGAATTGCTCTCGCGGGGAGACACGCTCGGCGTCTTCCAGCTCGATGGCGGTCCTATGCGTGCATTGCTTCGATCGTTAGCGCCGGATTCCTTCGAAGATATCACGGCTGTCTTGGCTCTTTATCGACCTGGTCCCATGGGGGCAAATGCACATAATGATTACGCGGACCGAAAAAACAATCGCAAACCAGTCCAACCTCTTGTAGAAGAAGCTGCGGAAGCTCTTCATGAAGTGTTGGGGGATACCTACGGCCTAATTGTCTATCAAGAGCAAGTTATCCGATTGGCACAGAGGCTCGCTGGCTACTCTCTCGGAGCTGCAGATCTTCTTCGCAAAGCTATGGGTAAGAAGAAGGCGGAGATCCTCGATAAGGAGTACGTTCCTTTTCGGGATGGAATGATCGCCAATAACTACTCGGAAAAGACGATAAAGAAACTTTGGGACACTCTTGTTCCGTTTGCGGACTATGCGTTCAATAAGTCACACGCAGCCGGCTATGGGCTTGTCTCTTACTGGACCGCTTACCTCAAAGCGAATTTTCCTGCTGAATACATGGCTGCCTTGCTCACTAGTGTGCGTGACGATAAAGATAAGAGTGCACTCTATTTAAATGAATGTCGTCGCATGGGTATTAAAGTTCTTCCCCCAGATGTCAACGAGTCGGACGCTGACTTTACGCCGCGAGATACCGATATCCGCTTTGGTTTGGCTGCAGTGCGAAATGTAGGCGCGGGTGTCGTGGCTTCAATTGTGGGTGCTCGTAATGAAAAGGGAAGATTTGCAAATTTTGGCGATTACCTTGCAAAGGCTGATGCGCAAGCGTGTAGCAAGAAGACCGTGGAATCACTCATCAAAGCGGGGGCTTTCGATTCTCTCGGGCATACTCGTCGAGGCTTGATGGCTGTGCACATGGAAGCAATCGATTCCGTGATGGAAAATAAGCGTGCTGAAGCGATTGGCCAGTTTGATCTCTTTGGAGCGGCGGGTCCTGCTGGAAGCCAGACAGTTGGCTTGGACATTGAAGTGCCGATTGATGAGTGGGAGAAGTCGCTACTCCTTGCTTACGAACGAGAGATGCTTGGACTCTATGTCTCAGACCATCCGCTGCTCGGAGTTGAGCATGTACTGGCCAGACAAGTTGATCGAAGCATCAGTTCATTGGCTAGCGAGGATGTGGCGCACGAGCAGATAGTGTCCGTAGGTGGACTCATTACGGCCATCCAACGCAAGGTCTCACGCAAAGGTGATGCATGGGCCATCGTGACACTTGAAGACCTTGAAGGGGTCATCGATGTCAATTTCTTCTCCAATGCCTATAACGCACATGCAAATTCTCTTGTCGAAGATTCGATCGTCATTATTCGGGGCCGAGTAGACAAGCGCGAAGAGCAAGCTCGTCTCTTTGCGATGGAAATGACGGTTCCTGATATTTCCGTGGGCGCGCGCGGTCCCCTCTGTGTCACTATGCCGGTAGCGCTTTGTACACAACCGAATGTTGAACGACTCAAGGAAATTCTCAGAACACATCCGGGGACTACCGATGTGCAAGTTCGGTTAGAAAGTGCCGGACAGAGCACGCTTCTTAAGATTGAAGAAGGTTTACGAGTGCGGGTCACGCCATCTCTAAGCGCTGACCTAAAGGCGCTCTTTGGGGCAGGCTGTCTGGTGTGAGTCCAGCAACTACTGCGACCAAACTTTTGAGCGAACTCTCAATCAGTTGGGTAGATCACTTTTATGATCACGATGCGCGCGCTGAATCATTCGGCCTCGAGGCAGCCGTAGCGCTTGGAGTAGATCCGGCGCGAGTCTTTAAAACGCTCATGGCCAATGTTGCGGATTCGGGTGAGAAGTTGGTTGTCGGCGTCATCCCGGTGAGTGAGAAACTCGATCTCAAAAAGTTGGCGATGTCTTTGGGATTCAAACGAGCCGAGATGGCCTTGCCGATTTCCGCGGAGCGAAGTTCTGGCTACGTCGTAGGTGGCATATCTCCAGTCGGCCAGCGAAAGGCGCTGCCTACGGCAATAGATGAGAGTGCTCAACTATTCGACACAATCTTCGTGAGCGGTGGCAAACGAGGTTTTGATATAGAAATTTCACCGGCGGGTTTGCTTCGTGCCACTAACGCGATACTTGCTGATCTTTGTAGGTTCTAGTTTGGGCAGACTTCGCTATCTGCAAGATCTGACGCTGGCAATGACGGAATAGTGGAAATGATTTTACGTTCACGGTCAAGAAGTTCACGTGATTTTTTGAGCCGTTCATCCGTAGTGTCTATGTCTAGCAACTCCTGCTTTTCTCGACTATCAAAAAGCGCCGAGGTCGCAACGATATAGGAAATAAGATTTGGGTCATCTGGTAACCCGTTGGGCGCCTCGATTTGTGGTAGACCGTTCATTGTGAGAACTTCTGCGTATTGATGGAAGCTCCTCATCGTGGCACCTGCCAATCCAGAACTCTTTGTGGTGATGTCTTCCGTCAACCACTCCACTCGCGCCTTGAAATAGGTATCACTTGGGAGAAGTTCCAAAATACGAAACCTCCGAGTGCCCACTGCTGAAATATTGCTCCGTCCATCACCCAAGTCGGTGATTTCATCAATGCGGGCAGCTGTGCCCGTCCGAACCATCGCCGCGACCCCGTCCCGGGATACTTCTCCATCACGGTAGAGAGAGATGAGACCGAATTCGCGATTCTCGGCGGGTAGGGCCATGAGATCACTGACCATCTGACGGTAGCGAGGCTCAAAAATGTGAAGCGGCAGCACCAATCCAGGAACCAGCAGGACTGAGAGGGGGAAGATTGGGATCACATCCACGTTTATGAGCGTAGAGGAGAATTGCAATCCCGCATCCTGAGCCCTCATCTAGACTGGGACTAGGAGCGTCAAGGGAGTGGAGGTGTCACGATGGAGAGAGTTGATCTGCGCATGGATCATCGATCTGATCGTGGTCATTTGCGCTCTCTCATGCCGCGCGCCGGAGTCGATGTCGAGAGCGTTCTCGCCACGGTTAAGCCGATCATTGATCGCGTTGCTTCAGGTGGAGCGGAAGCGCTCTTTGACCTCTGCATGGAATTCGATGGAATTCGTCCTCCCTCCCTGCGCGTGCCTCAGGAAGTTATTAGTGCGTCATTAGGTGCGCTAGCCCCCGACGTGCGTGTGGCGCTCCTTGAGTCCATTCGTCGTGCTCGCGTCGTGCATGAAGATCAGCGCCGCCCCGAGCACACCACAGAAGTGGCCCCCGGCGGCACTGTGACTGAGAAATGGATTCCTGTAGAACGTGT
The DNA here is from genome assembly GCA_009702245.1 of Actinomycetota bacterium. Classification (GTDB taxonomy): domain Bacteria; phylum Actinomycetota; class Actinomycetes; order Nanopelagicales; family Nanopelagicaceae. The sequence goes on along the minus strand of WLIL01000020.1, from coordinate 7,134 downwards.
GGGACTTTACGTTCCTGGAGGCTTAGCGGTGTATCCAAGTAGCGTGGTGATGAATGTGGTGCCCGCTCAAATCGCCGGAGTTGCGAGCATCGCAGTGGCTTCGCCTCCACAAAGAGATCATGGCGGCTATCCGCACCCCACCATTCTTGCGGCGTGTGGACTCCTCGGAATCACCGAAGTTTATGCTGTCGGTGGCGCGCAGGCGATCGCCATGTTCGCCTATGGATACGAAGACGGTTGTGCGCCGGTAGATATTGTTACTGGACCTGGAAATGTTTACGTCGCTGCCGCAAAAAGATATTTGCGCGGCATCATCGGTATCGATTCAGAAGCGGGACCAACCGAGATCGCAGTGTTGGCCGATGATTCAGCAGATGCCGAACATGTTGCGGCAGATCTTATTAGCCAAGCAGAGCATGACACGTTGGCAGCCGCCGTCTTGGTGACCTCAAGTGAGGCACTCGCCGATGCAGTCGAAGTTGCTATCGCGCAGCGAGTTTCGCTGACCAAGCATGGCGAACGTATCGCCGCTGCATTGGCCGGAACTCAATCCAAGATCATCATGGTTCGTGATATCAAACAGGGGCTCGAAGTTGTCGATGCCTATGCAGCAGAACACTTAGAGATCCAAACGAAAGACGCGCGTAAAGTTGCCGAGCAAGTAAAGAACGCTGGAGCCATCTTTGTGGGGCCGCACTCGCCTGTCTCTTTGGGAGATTATTGCGCTGGGTCCAACCATGTACTTCCTACAGGCGGTTGCGCCTGTCATTCGAGCGGATTATCAGTACAAACATTTTTACGTGGAGTTCATTTGATTGAGTACAACAAGGCTGCCCTTCAAGAGGTGGGAGAGTTTGTCATCACACTCGCCCGAGCTGAAGATTTACCGGCGCATGGGGAAGCGATTAGCGCCCGATTTGAGAAGGGTGAGCGGTTGTATGGCTGAAAAAGTTTGGCCAGATTGGCTCCCTGTTCGAGATGACCTGAGAGGCGAAAGCCCTTATGGCGCTCCTCAGCTAGATGTCACGGTGCGACTGAACACCAATGAGAATCCCTATCCACTTCCAGATGTGGTGGTGGCTGAGGTGGAGCGCGAGATCTCGAAGGTAGCGATTGGACTCAATCGTTATCCGGATAGAGATGCGATTGAATTACGTGGCGCGCTTGCCACATACCTTGCATCACAAGGCGCGCCCGCTCTCTCTGTCGGCCAAGTATGGGCGGCTAACGGAAGCAACGAGATCATTCAGCAGATCTTCATGGCCTTTGGTGGGAATGATCGAAGGGCAATTGGTTTTGTGCCCAGTTACTCGATGCACTCCAACATTGCTCGCAGCACACAAACGGCCTGGATCGACGGGGCTCGCGGCCCAGGTTTTTCTCTGACCGCGGCATCCATCGTCACGCAGGCAACGGATGCATCGGCTCACATGGTGTTCCTCACGTCACCAAATAATCCAACGGGTACCTCGTTAGATCTCAAAATTATTTCTGACGTTGCAGCAGCACTGCCGAATACGCTCATTGTGATAGATGAAGCCTATGGAGAATTCCTACGAGATAAATCGCAGAGCGCGCTTGCTCTACTTTCTCGCGCTAAAAATGTGGTGGTCTCAAGAACCATGAGCAAAGCATTTGGACTTGCTGGAGCTCGTGTCGGATATCTGGTTGGTGATGAGTCGGTAGTGGATGCCATCCAGTTGGTGCGGTTGCCTTATCACTTGGGAGCGCATACGCAATCGATCGCACTGGTCGCGCTTCGACATGCTTCGCTGCTCTTAGAAAATGTAGAACGCATCAAGGAGCAGCGGAATCGACTGGTCTCCGAATTGACTGTGATGGGGTTGTTTCCAGAATCTTCAGATGCCAACTTTGTGCTCTTTGGCGGTCTGCAAGATGCCGGAAAAGTGTGGAAGGACTTAGTGGCCAGAGGAGTGCTCATCCGAGACATGGGACTCGCTGGGATGCTCAGGGTGACGGCTGGCACCGCAGAAGAGACTACGATTTTCCTAGATTCGTTACGGGCGATCCTTAAAGCCAATACTGCGAATACCAATAGTGAGAGTAAGGGGTAGGGATGGCTCGAGTAGCACGGGTTGAGCGCGTCACGAAGGAGTCAAGCGTGACGGTTGAATTGAATATCGATGGGACCGGCAATGTTACCGTCGATACTGGAGTTCCTTTTTTCGATCACATGCTCGGCCAACTGGGCAAGCACTCTGGATTTGATTTAACTGTTACCACGACTGGTGATACCCATGTTGATGCGCACCACACGGTTGAAGACACCTCATTGGCTGTGGGACAAGCACTCCGTGAGGCGCTCGGCGATAAAGCCGGTATTCGCCGCTTCGGTGATGCACTCGTTCCTCTTGATGAATGTCTCGTCCAGGCAGCAGTTGACCTTTCAGGGCGCCCTTATCTAGTACACCGTGAGCCTGAGATAGTGGAGTTGATCGGAACATACGACACCACATTGACGCGACATATTTGGGAATCTTTCGTTGCTGAGGCGCGGGTATGCCTGCATGTTCGCGTACTGGAAGGGCGAAATGCGCATCACGTCGTAGAGGCTCAATTCAAGGCGGTTGCCCGCGCACTGCGCGATGCCGTTGCCCTTGATGATCGCGTAGTGGGCGTGCCATCGACTAAGGGATCCCTCTGAGGGTGCCGACCGTCGCAATTCTTGACTACGGCTCAGGAAATATTCGATCTGCCGAGCGCGCTTTGATGGCGGCGGGGGCGGAAGTGTTGGTCACCTCGAACCATGCAGATTTACTTGCGGCAGACGGAGTGGTGCTTCCTGGAGTTGGTGCTTTTGATGCATGCGCCAAGGCATTGCGATCTGTTGGTGGTGATCAAGTGATTGATACTCGCCTGGCAGGTGGCTTGCCGGTCTTGGCTATCTGCGTCGGAATGCAAATTCTTTTCACTAGCGGCATCGAACATGGCATCACCACTGAAGGACTGTCGCAATGGCCAGGTGAAATCACTGAACTCATTGCGCCGATAGTTCCTCATATGGGCTGGAACACCGTGGAAGCCTCGCCAGACTCGCAACTCTTTCAAGGACTCGGCGGGGAACGATTCTATTTCGTACACTCTTATGCAGCAAAGATGTGGGAGCTGCCTCCATCGGAACGCATGGCGCCTCCCATTCTTACCTGGAGTCACCACGGTGAGCGTTTCCTCGCCGCTGTAGAAAATGGAGCGCTCTCCGCTACGCAATTTCACCCGGAGAAGTCGGGAGCCGCTGGTATTTCGCTCTTGCGTAACTGGATCAATACATTTCCAGCTAGCCCATCTAGGGGCAAATGATGAGTCGCGAACGCGCGATGCGCCGAGAAGCCCAAGAGCGGGAACGCTCGGCACGCATTCTGGCGGCCTCTCAGCGCGAAGACGCGCGACGTGAGAAGAGGGTTCGTAAGGCGCGCATCAAGGATCGGTTTACACCGACTCAAAGACCAGGCATTCTTGCGCGCCGCACACGTCGACGTGCACTTCTTGTTACCTTTTTTCTACTCATTATTAATCTCTTCATTTGGCTTTTCATTCCAGAAGCCACAATTGGTGGGATTGTGCTGACCTTGCTTCTGCTACCGCTCATCCGCACTTTCATTGTGGAACGGCGGAATTGATAATGGGAAATGAATTGATCCTCCTTCCGGCGATCGACGTGGTCGACGGTCAAGCTGTCAGACTTACCCAAGGCGAACTCTCCGAGAAGAGTGTGTATGGAGATCCACTTGAAGCGGCCATCGCATTCGCTCAAGCAGGAGCGGAGTGGATTCACTTTGTTGATCTTGATGCGGCCTTTGGTCGCGGATCAAATCGTGCCATGATGCACCGCGTCATTGGCGAAGTGGGTATCAAAGTCGAACTTTCTGGGGGTATCCGAGACGACGCGTCCTTACGTGAAGCGCTTGACTCTGGTTGTGCACGCGTCAATTTGGGTACTGCAGCCCTAGAAAATCCTGAGTGGACAAAGCGCTGTATTGAAGAGTTTGGTGATCGAATTGCAGTTGGATTAGATGTGCGCGGACACACTCTGGCAACTCGAGGATGGACGGAAGATGCGGGCAACCTCTTTGATGTCCTTGCCCGACTTGATCAAGATGGTTGCGCTAGGTATGTCGTGACAGACGTTTCCAAGGATGGCACTCTGCAGGGCCCCAATCTCCAATTGCTACGTGAAGTTTTGAAGGTGACCTCGCGCCCCGTGGTGGCAAGCGGCGGCATCTCCTCACTTGCCGATGTGATCGCGTTGCGTGCGCTCGTGGGCGAGGGGCTCGAAGGAGCAATTATTGGCAAGGCGCTCTACTCAGGAGCATTTACTCTTCCAGAGGCGCTGCAAGCTGCAGGTGCGCGATGACATTAGCTGTTCGTGTTATTCCATGCCTTGATGTTGACAATGGTCGAGTCGTGAAAGGCGTAAATTTTGCGCACTTGAAAGATGCGGGCGATCCTGTCGAACTTGCTGCTCGCTACGATCTTGCCGGAGCTGATGAACTCACCTTTCTCGATATCACTGCGAGCAGCGGCAATCGAGGCACGGTTCTCGATGTTGTTCGTCGTACTGCTGAAACACTCTTCATTCCGCTCACTGTGGGTGGCGGTATTCGCAGTGTTGATGATGTAGATGCACTTTTAAGGGCCGGGGCCGACAAGATCTCGGTAAACACAGCCGCCATTTCGAGACCTTCATTGATTTCTGAAATATCGCAACGCTTTGGAAATCAAGTATTAGTGCTCTCGGTGGATGCGCGAAGAAACATGAACAGCCCTAGCGGGTTTGAAGTGACCACACACGGGGGTCGGGAGAGCGCAGGTATTGACGCCCTCGAGTGGGTGTCGCAAGCAGTGCAATTGGGAGTTGGGGAGATTCTCCTCAACTCCATGGACGCTGATGGAACTAAAAACGGTTTCGATATTGAAATGATCTCGAAGGTGCGTAACCGAATCTCAGTTCCATTAATTGCGAGTGGGGGAGCCGGCAAAGCTGAACACTTTGTCGCCGCGGCCCGCGCGGGAGCTGACGCACTTCTTGCGGCGAGCATTTTCCACTTCGGGGAAGTGAGCATCGGAGAGGTAAAGGACGCATTGCGCTCGGCGGGCATCACCACTCGCTGAAGTTGCGTTTCTCGTCTAACCTCGAGCTATGTCTGAATCACTAGCGCATACCGAGCGCCTTGCCCTGGTAACACTCTTCCGCAAGCTCGGCCCGACTGCTTCCACTCTTTGCGAAGGATGGCGCACATCAGACCTGCTCGCTCACTTAGTTTTACGCGAACGCAAGCCAGTGGCTGCCTTGGGAATTTTGGTTCCAACGTTAAGTGCGCGCACCGAGCGATTGACGTTGGAATTGGCAGATGATTTTGATGCAAATATTCGCCTCTTTGAGAGTGGCCCGCCGGCGTGGAATCCCATGCGCTACTTAGACGCGATAGTCAATGGCTCTGAAATGTTGATCCATCATGAGGATGTGTTGCGGGCGCAGCCAGATTGGAAGCCCCGGGTACTCCCAGACGAGGGTCAACAAGAGGTGCGTCGAATTCTTCGAGGAGCCGCGCAATTAATGACTAGGGGAGCAAAGGTAAAGGTTCGCCCCGACCCGGCAGGAGCGCTTACGCCCGCCAGTGGCGAAGTTGTCATTCGCGGAGACGTGGTCGATATCTTGCTGCGCATCTCAGGGAGAAGTACCAACGTTCACGTGACTGTCTTGGGTGCATCAATGGATCTTCAACTTTTCGAAAATTCTCGCCTCGGCATTTAATCTCGCACACGAGCCCTCCTTTTTTGAGAGGCTTCTACTATGGCTGACTTCGATCTCTCTACCGCAGAAATTAGATGGAACTCCGAAGGCCTGGTTCCGGCAATCGTCCAGGATGTGACCTCCGGTGAGGTACTCATGCTCGCCTGGGTCAATGCCACGGCACTTGAGCTCACGCAAACTCAAGGTCTGGCCACGTATTGGAGTCGTAGTCGAGGAGAGATATGGACGAAGGGTGCCACCTCCGGGAATGTGCAGCAGGTGGTGCGGATCTCGCTCGATTGTGATGGGGACACGCTTCTCTACCAAGTAGAACAAAAAGGCGCGGCCTGTCATACGGGGGAGCGCACCTGCTTTACGGGACGAAGCGATCGTCCATGATTTATCGAGTAGGGCTGGGTGTGCTCATGATGGTAGGCGGAGTTCGCCTTTGGGGGACGAGCGGAGCGTTGCCGATGGCAGCACCTTTGCTGGGAGCGGGTGCGCTCTGGACACTGTGGACGATTTGGTCGCGCCGGTCGCTCCGACGAGGCGGTGTATCTGCTGGGTCCAGTAGGTCAAGCAGTCGGTACGACTACCGCCGGGGTGATGCGTGGGCCCAATTAGACCGAGGCCAAGATCCGACGCTGAGGGAGCCTGCAGCGGGGGAAGAATTACCCAACTCTTAGTAAGATGAATCTACATTCACTTTGAGACCGTCAATGGAAGAAGGCGCACGGATGAGTACCCCACACGAAGATAACCACGGCCAAACTGTGGCTGCTTGGACAGCGGTCATCATCATGTTGGTAGGTAGCACTGTCGCGGCTGTCGCCGTGGTGATTGCCTCACCGCTGATCTTCTGGGTAGGTATGGTCATTTGCGTGCTGGGCGGAATCGCCGGTCTCGTGTTGCGCAGCATGGGCTATGGACAAAAACGTACCGTTTCACACGTCGGTGGACGTTAACTCCCACGCTCGTCACCACTCGGGCGTCAATCTCCTTGCACTTCTCGCTCGCGTCATTCTTGGCGGCGCGCTTCTTGTAGCTGGTGGCCTCAAGGCACTTCATCCTTACCAGGCCGCCGCGGCCGTACGTGCCTATGAGTTACTTCCTGTCTCGGTGGCCAACCCGGTGGGCTATGCACTTCCTTGGATAGAGATTGGTGTTGGTTTCATCCTTATTCTTGGTCTCTACATTCGCCTAGGTGCGCTTCTCGGTGCAGGCATGATGTTGATCTTCATCATTGGAGTGGGTTCTGCGTGGGCCCGAGGCCTGAGTATTGATTGCGGTTGCTTTGGTGGCGGCGGCGCAGTGGATCCTTCGAAGACCGCTTACGCCAGTGAGATTGCTAGAGACCTGCTCTTCTTTGCCTGTGGGGCATT
>WLIL01000002.1 GCA_009702245.1 Actinomycetota bacterium | reverse complement strand
GCACGCCTTGTCTTTGAGGTCAACACAAGGTTGGGCGATCACGTAAGTCATAGTCTCTCCATTTCGTTCGAGCCAAGCCTAGTATGTGGAGGAGGAAATCGGGAGCGGAGAGGGTGAGTGCCATGCCAGAACAAAGGGCGAACGACCTCTTGAGCCACGTGGGCGAACGCCTCTCCGTTCGGATCGAAAGCGAGGAAGGTCACACTGAAGATTTCGTGGGCATCCTTTTGCCCACTGGACAACTGGAGACCAAAACCGGCCTTAAATCATTTGATCCATCCAAGGTTGTTGCGTGGCGAGTAGTACTTGCCCCCCGGGGAACTGGAACGCCCGCGTCACAACGCGTCCTTGAGATTGAATTAGCGAGTAGTGAATTGTGGAGTGGCCCTGAGCACTTGCGGACGGCTCGCTGGCTTTTGCGGGCCGCTGGAGGTTACACCCGTCGTGCCAATTCCATGGTGCCGTGTGTGCCACCTTGGGAGAGCACCCTCTGGGATGAGAATTCACTCGACGACGACATTGCCGAAGCAGATCGGTTTTACCAATCCCGATCCTTACCCACCATCATCTCGCTGCCACTACCTCTTTTCGATGGCTTAGCGTCTTCCTTGTATGAGCGTGGCTGGAAATCCCATCTCGATCTCTCCGTAATGGTGCGCATATCGCGCGACAAGATCGTCACAAAAAATTCCTTTACCGAAATTCAAAGCGCGACAACTCCATCCGCTCGGTGGATCACTGCGCATGGTCGAGAATTGGGTAGTCAAGGAGAGCAGGTACTCCGCAGTGGTAATCCGCTCTTTCTGAGTTATTCCAAATCAGAAGAGGTAGTAGGTATTGCCCGCATAGGATTTGCGCAGAGTTGGAGCGCGCTGGGAGCGGTACGAGTCAATCCCGATTTTAGACGTCAGGGCATCGCCCGGGCCCTTGGTGAATGCGCGATAAACAGTGCGAACGAGCGTGGATATCCCTTTATGTTCCTCCAGGTAGATTGCAATAACCACCCTGCAATTGAGCTGTATAAAAGCTTGGGATTCACCCAGCACCATCGAAACATCTATCTTTCGCGCGAGTAGGAACCTTTAGATACATTAATAACGTGCGCCTTTACGACACAAGAGCCCGAGAAGTCCTTTCCGTGACCCCTGCCGGCGACGTGCTGAAAATTTACGCTTGTGGACCCACGGTCTATCGCTACGCACACGTTGGTAATCTGCGTACATTTCTCTTACTTGATCTCATTACCCGACTTGCACATCTCAACGGCTGGAAGACCAACGTTATTCAAAATATTACAGACGTGGGTCACCTAGTTGACGATACCCAGATTGATGCGCAAGGAGAAGACAAGATTTTGGAGCAGGCAAAATTGGAGGGCAAAGACCCATTTGCCATCGCACGCTTTTACGAAGAGGCATTTCACAAAGATCTAAAAGCGCTCAACGTGCTTCCCGCCGACGTATATCCACGAGCTAGCGAATCTATCCAATTGATCATCGACATCTGCCAGAAACTTGAGGTAGCAGGTCACGCCTACGTAGGCACTGACGGCTCGCTCTTCTTCGATGCGAAATCATTTCCTACATACGGTGCCATAAGCGGAAACTCACTCGATCACTTAAAGCCCGGGCACCGGCTTGAAGGTAAGGGTGGCGAAGCCAAGCGCTTCCACGCAGATTGGGCGCTCTGGAAAAACGCTGGCACTGATCGCGCGATGACTTGGCCTTCCCCTTGGGGAAATGGTTTCCCGGGATGGCATATCGAGTGCTCGGCCATGTCGCTTGAACATTTGGGAGAGTCAATAGACGTACATCTAGGTGGGATAGATCTGCGTTTTCCACATCACGAAGATGAGCGCGCTCAAAGTGACTCTGTTGCGGGCCGCGAAGTAGTCCAGCATTGGGTGCATGGCGAACACCTGCTTTTTGAAGGTCGAAAGATGTCTAAGAGCAGCGGGAATGTGGTACTCGTAAGCGATTTGATTGCTCGAGGTTTCGACCCACTCGCACTCCGGCTCTCATTTCTAGAATCCCGATATCGCACCCAACTCGATCTTTCTTGGGCCGCGATTGCCGCAGCACATAAAACGATTGCACGATGGCGCTCGCAACTCACGACTTGGCGAAATCCGGAAGGTGTGATGACACCTGAGACAAGTCAAGCCAGAGAACAAGGTCTGGCGCTGTTACAAGAAGACCTCAACTCCCCCGCCCTCATTCAGTTTCTGAGGAAGATCGAGAAGGACGACGCTCTGCCATTAGACCAGCGGGCAATTCTCTTTGATTACTTTGATCAATTCCTCGGCCTCGACCTCACTCGCCTTGAATCCAGAGAAAGCTCCGCTGAGATCAATGAGCTGCTACAGCAACGAGAGGATGCACGCGGCCGCGGCGAGTGGAAGCAGTCAGATCAATTGCGTGAGGCTCTTGCTCATCTGGGTGTTGAAGTACGAGACACCGCTACGGGACAGGCGTGGGAGTGGCGCTCCCAGTAGGCATAGCAGAGGCTGTGGGAGTCGGTGAGGGCGTGGCTGCGGGGGTGGCTGTGGGTTTGGGAGTCGCCTTTATTTTTGGTTTAGGAGGTGTGGGATTTCCGAAGACCGCTTCGGGATTAGTGCAAGTAATTCTGTCCTCAGGAATGTAGTGAGTGTTGAACGGCTCACGTTTTACCTCAAGACCGTTGAGTTTCACCACTCGAGTCACTGTAATGTCGAAACCCTGAACTCCGTCTTGATGAATACACGTTGGTGAGTCATCATCGAGAATTTCAAACTCCTTAATATTGCGATAAGGGCCAGTGATTGTTTCGACCTCATATTTTTTCTTCCCATAAATGGAGACCGTTAAAGATGAGTTGGTATAGGAGGTATCGACCATGACGGGAGTATCAAAATTATTTCTAAATCGCATATCGACCTTAGGCCATGCCACTGTTGATTCCCGGCCCGCCGGATAGCGAGAAATGTAGAACGAGTGGGCCATGTGCGCCACGAGATCTATACCTGAGAACCAAGCCGCGTTCCACGTAGTAGTAGCAACTTGCGAGACGCCGCCACCAAAGTCTTTTTCAAAGCGACCTTGATTAATAATGATTCCTTCAGCAAAGCCATTAGCCGCCGTGCGCTCTCCCACAACCTTGTTCAGGCTAAATATTTCACCTGGCTTGAGAATGGTGCCGTCAATGAGATCCGCCGCACGATGAATATTTTGAATGCGATACGCAGCCGGTGGGAACTTCGTGGTGAAAGTTGAAATAACTTCGGTAATTCCAAGACCGCCGGCCATCTCAGTGGTCACCCTTGGCTCGACTAGAGAAGTCTGCACGCTCGCCACGCGAGAAGTGCCCACCGCTCTTATCGCTGGGAGTAATGCTGATGTCAGTTCCTCATCTGACACCGCGTGTCCTGGAGCACTTGGTTGCAACTTAGGAACTCCACCCACTGCTGAGAATTTTGCATTCAATGGCGGAGTCACCCACTTGGTCCATTTCAAACCTAAAACTTGAGTCAGTAACTCACTTGAAAATATAGGTACGAGATTTCCGGATCCATCATTTGCAAAATCTAGGGCGTAGGCAATGTCAGAAGCTTTAAGGTTAACATCATGGCCGTCCACCTTGAGAAGCACAGTTCCGCTCACCGCGTTCTTTGCTAAAGGAAGGGCGCTTTGGGCTTCTTTTGTTGTTACTTGTGGAGCAATCAACGGTGACTTAAATCTGAAGATCCGCGACTCATTCCAGCGGGAGCGCACTGTCTTTACTGCTGCCTCGATGTCGAGTGCGTGTCCTGCAGCCGCAGCAACAGCCACCGGTCGCACCCCAGAGAAGACGACGTCTCCCTCTGTGGGCGCCAGATCTGTTTGTGCAGCAATATCGGAAATCGCTCGCGTTAATGTGCTTTCGCTAAAGGTATAAACCGGGTCGTAGGCGAGACCACCTGTGAGCGCCTGAACGATCGTGATGGGGTTTGAGCTTCTTGATTTGATTTGATTGACAGTGGCTTCTGCATCGAGAAATATTCCAAGATCCGAGTATTTCCGCTTGAAGACGCGTCCATCAACATCTACTACCACCCTTGACTTCGCCATCTGAGTGACATCGCGTTTGACTAGCTTCGATACCTGCTCACGCGACATGCCACCAACATTGAGATCGCCAGATAAGTCATGAGAACGAACGATCGTGTTCCGAGGAATGTCGCCGCCAACTAAGAGCCAACCACCTACCCATAGGAGTACTAGTGCGCCCACGCCAGCGCCAATCAGAATCACTAAGCGACGAGACATGTTTATGTGGTGGGTACTCTCTTGATTAGAGGAAATATGGCGACTAGCGGACCACCCAAGATTAGTAGATACCCTTGGATATTTCCCTGTATCAGGAACTCAGACGCGCGCGGAGTTGCTGCCAGATAGATGAGCCCCACCACACCCAAGAGGTAGCAGACATAGGTACTACGAGATTTTAAGTACCCCCTCACCACAATCGAGAGCGAAAGGAAACCCAACAAAGTGAGGAGTATGCCGATCGGCGGATAGGCATTGTGCGTAAGTATGAGTAAGGCTCCGGCGGCGATTCCGAAGACAAGCCCTGCGAGATAGTTTTGAACACGTTTAATCAAGACTCACACCCGAGAAAAGCTCAGTCTCTCGACCGTTCTCGTCGAATGGTTCCGCGGCCACACCCTGTACCAACTGGTAATACTCCTTACCAAAGACGCCTTGACCCAACATATTGGAGAGCGCAAAAAATGGGCCATCTACCGTTATCTGGGTTTCGTGCGCCTTAAGGGCATTCATTTTGGCATCGACATATGCCTCGCCATTTACCACGGCTGTTACCAATTCATCAGGCTTAGCAAATGGCACATCTTCGATATTTTCCGCGCCAAAGAAATCTGAACCTTGCTCCTTCATTGCGTCCATAGCAACTTTGAGAACAGAACGTGGCATCACGTTCCAGTACACCTTTGAAACTTTCCATCTTGCGAGGCCAACGGCTGCCATGGTGATGCGATGTGCCTGAATATGATCCGGATGGCCATATCCGCCAAACTCGTCGTACGTAATGACAACTTGTGGACGAATCTCTTCGATGACCGCCACCAACTCTCCCACCACCTCGTCGAAGTCAGCTTTCCAAAAGTTATCTGAGCGTTCATTGGGAGGAGTCTCCATCATCCCACTATCGCGCCACCGCTTTGCTGGGGCACCAAGAAATCGATGATCCCGCACTCCCAATTCGGCCATCGCATTGGCCAACTCCACCTCGCGATGCGTTCCTAATTCGTCTTTTTCATGGCTCGCTAGATGGGAAAGGGCAGGCACAAGGACTTCGCCCTCTTCGCCTCGAGTGCAGGTCACCAGGGTCACCCCGGCCCCAGCCGCTACATAAGCAGCCATGGTTGCCCCATTATTTATGCTCTCGTCATCTGGGTGAGCGTGAACCAAGAGGAGTCTTTTAGCAGGCGCCATGAACACAGAGTATTGGTTAGGCAAGAAGAGTCGCTAATCTTCCGGGATGAGTACTCCTGCCGACGGCGCAACTTTTCCCCGCCTCTACGCCCGCACTCTCCGATTTTCGATGGGTGTCCCTCGCTCTTTCGCCATCTCCCCAGATGGCACAAGGCTCACCTTCCTCCGCTCCCCCAGCGGTGATGATCGGCGTAACGAGCTTTGGGCATTCGACACCACCACTGGACTTTCACGACGAGTGGTTGAAAGCGAAGAGAGTGAAGAACTTTCCATCCAAGAGAAAGCCCGCAGAGAGCGTCTTCGTGAAAGTAGCGGTGGCATCACTTCCTACACCACCGATGGGGATCACCGAATCGCGGTTTACACCGAATCGGGTGAGATACGTGTCGCTGATTTGGTAAGTGGAAAAGTGAAATCAATTTCTCATCCAGTCGCCGCTATTGATCCAAGACCATCTCCAGACGGATCTCGGATCGGATACGCCGCTGTTGACGGAAGTTTTCGGATAGCGCAAGTCAGTGAAGGAAAGGAAACTTTTACTCACGCTGATTCGGGAAAGAGCTTTGGACAAGCTGAATTTGTAGCCAGCGAAGAGATGAATAGATACCGTGGATTTTGGTGGTCACCAGATTCACGACTGATCCTCGTACAGTCAACCGATGAATCCGAAGTTCTCACATGGCACATCAGCGACCCAGCACATCCAGAGCAAACCCCGCGTGCGATCAAGTACCCCAAAGTAGGAACGGCAAATGCCGTCGTTTCACTGATGCTCATGACGTGCGATGGCGATATCTCTCGTCAGATTGCTCTTCCTGCGGGATTTGAATATCTCGTGGAAGTTGATTGGAATCAATATGGTCCACCGCTCCTCTACTGCATGGATCGCAGCCAGCGCACTGCAGCGGTATTTGCCTTAGACATTCACACAGGTGATTTAACAGAACTTGCCACGCAGCGCGACGAACATTGGGTCGAGATAACTCCCGGTGTGCCCACTTGGTTGCCTTCAGGAGAACTCCTCCTTGCCCACGATGAAAGTGAGACTCGTGTGCTCACAATTAATGGACGACAAGTGACGCCAGATAGTCTGCAAGTGACCGGCGTAGTAGATGTCGATCGTTTCGGCATCACATTCACTGGAACTTTTGAGCCAACGGAGAGCCACTTGTGGTGGTATGGATTCGGTGGCGAATTAGATCAGCTCTCACCTGTAGGTGGCATGCATTCAGGTAGAGCGCGCAACCACACGTTAGTGATCTCATCGCGTTCACTAGATGAGTACGGCGTGAAGACAGAGATACATCGTGATGGGAAGCAGTGGGAGATCCAGTCACACGCCTGGACGCCTAGCCATGATGCTACGCCCGAGTTCATTCGCCTTGGAAAAGACGAATTACGCGCAGCCTTGCTTCTCCCAGAAAGTGGCGCGCGCGCCAACCTTCCGCTTCTTGTCGATCCTTACGGTGGTCCGCACGCGCTTCGGGTGGTCGCCGCAAAGAACGCTTATGCCGAAGCTCAATGGTTTGCCAATCAAGGATTCGCGGTATTAATCGCTGACGGCCGAGGCACCCCACATCGTGGCCCAGAGTGGGAGAAAGCAATCTCTGGCGATCTAGCGACTATTCCGCTGCAAGATCAAGTCGCTGCTGTTGAGGCGTTGATTGCATCGCGCCCCGGTCTCATCGACCCTGCCCGCGTGGCCATCCGTGGGTGGTCCTTCGGTGGTTACCTCGCAGCCCTTGCCGTCATGGACGCCCCTGCAACTTTTGCGGCCGCTATTGCCGGGGCGCCGGTGGGTGACTTTCGGCTCTACGACACTTTTTACACAGAGCGCTACTTGGGAACGACTGGCGAAGAAGCAGGTTACGAGATCAGCTCACTTTATCCGCGAGCGCACAAACTCTCTCGCCCTTTGATGATCATTCACGGACTAGCCGACGATAACGTTGTAGTGGCTCACTCGCTCCAACTTTCATCACACTTACTAGCGGCCGGAAGACCACACGAAACATTGATGCTGAGCAATGTCACACACATGACACCACAAGAAGAGGTCGCCGAAAACCTCTTACTACTGCAAGTGGAATTTCTTAAACGACATCTGCAAGTGACCGCCAAATAATAGGCAGTGCTGCCAGATCTGCCGGAAGCACATCTCCTGGCAAAGGACTTTGTTCTGTGATCCATGCGAGCTGATCATGTGAATGGTGGGTCACGTGTGGATCATGCTCAGCTGAAAGCAAGAAGAAGTGCAATTCGCGCTCAGTGGAAAGCGCATAAGTGAAGTCCACTTTCCGAAGCACTCTCACGTCCGCTAGGAACTCTTCATGGAATTCTCGAACTATGGCCTGTTCTGGCGATTCATTGGGCTCAACTAACCCGCCAGGAAACTCCCAAAAGCCAGCATGCGTAGTACTCCTTCGCGCTAGCAATACCTCTTGGCCCGCGCGAAGGAGTACACCAGCAACTACAGATTCGATTTCTTTGCCCTAGAAGCAGAGCGACCCCGCTCGTTCTGATCGAGAACCACCTTACGAATGCGAACAGTAGCTGGCGTCACCTCGATACATTCATCTTCGCGACAGAATTCAAGCGCTTGTTCCATGTTGAGAAGTTTTGGTGGGATCAAACGTTCTAATTCATCTGCGGTTGCAGAACGAATGTTTGTGAGTTTCTTTTCACGAACTGCATTGACGTCCATATCTTCGCCACGTGAATTCTCGCCGACGATCATGCCTTCATAAACTTCAGTACCTGGTTGTACGAAGATTGTTCCACGCTCTTGGAGTGAGAAGAGCGCATAGGAAGTAACTGCACCGCGGCGATCTGCAACAAGTGAACCAGTGGGACGCGTGCGCAATTCACCGTGCCATGCTTCGTAGCCATCAAATACGTGGTGGAGCAATCCTGTTCCACGAGTTTCAGTAAGAAACTCAGTGCGGAAACCAATGAGCCCTCGGCTTGGTACCCGATAATCCATACGGACCCAACCAGTTCCGTGATTGACCATCTGCTCCATGCGACCTTTCCGCAATGCCATCAATTGCGTGACAACACCAAGGTAGTCTTCCGGAATATCAACAGTGAGTCGTTCCATTGGTTCATGCATCTTGCCATCCACCATTTTGGTAACCACCTGTGGCTTACCAACAGTGAGTTCAAAACCTTCGCGACGCATTAATTCAACGAGTACGGCGAGCTGAAGTTCACCGCGCCCCTGGACTTCCCACGTATCTGGGCGTTCAGTCGTGAGCACCCGAAGCGAAACGTTACCGACGAGCTCGGCATCAAGGCGGTTCTTTACCAAACGAGCAGTGACTTTCTTACCGCTCTGACCCGCAAGCGGAGAAGTATTAATACCGATTGTCATAGATATTGACGGCTCATCCACGGTGATCAGTGGAA
The DNA here is from genome assembly GCA_009702245.1 of Actinomycetota bacterium. Taxonomy (GTDB): domain Bacteria; phylum Actinomycetota; class Actinomycetes; order Nanopelagicales; family Nanopelagicaceae. Next base: position 35,194 of record WLIL01000002.1, on the reverse strand, counting down.
GTGCGATGGGATTGTCCGCATCGGCAAGTGTTTCGCCAAGAGTGATCTCTTCAATGCCGGCAACAGCGATGATGTCTCCTGGGCCTGCTGAAAGAGCAGGTACACGCTCCAAACCTTCAGTGATCAGAAGTTCAGAAATTTTGACCTTTTCCACGCGTCCATCAGTGCGAATCCAGGCCACTGTTTGACCCTTAGAAATGGTGCCTTGGCGCACGCGACAGAGCGCTAGACGCCCAAGATAAGGAGAAGCATCGAGGTTGGTGACGTGCGCCTGAAGTGGTGCACCCTCGGTATAAGTAGGGGCTGGAATGGTCTCTTTGATGACGTCGAAGAGCACCTGAAGATCGGTCTCTTCTGGCATACCGCCATCAGCAGTTTGGGTGAGCGAGGCGCGACCCGCCTTGGCAGATGCATAAACAATGGGGAATTCAATTTGCTTCTCGTCCGCATCAAGATCGAGGAAGAGTTCATAAGTCTCGTTGAGAACTTCGGCGATACGAGCATCCGAACGATCAACTTTGTTGATAACCAAGATGACCGGAAGTTTTTTCGAGAGCGCTTTACGCAGCACAAAACGGGTTTGTGGAAGTGGGCCTTCAGAGGCATCCACCAAGAGGAGCACACCGTCAACCATTTCGAGTCCGCGTTCTACTTCGCCACCGAAGTCGGCGTGGCCTGGGGTGTCGATGATGTTAACGGTCATGTCACCACGCTTCACCGCCGTGTTTTTTGCGAGAATAGTGATGCCCTTTTCGCGCTCGAGATCCATGGAATCCATCACACGATCCTTGCCTTCGCCTTGTTCCTTGTAAGCAGCGAAAGCACCGGACTGCCAAAGCATTGCATCAACGAGTGTCGTCTTACCATGATCGACGTGGGCGATAATAGCTACGTTTCTTAAATCGTCTCTGCTTTTCACGGTCATCCTTTGGTTAGTGTGGGTCAGACGTTGAAGCGAAATTCGACTACGTCGCCATCCGCCATGACATATTCCTTGCCTTCCATCCGCACCTTGCCGCGCGCTTTTGCCTCTGCCATCGACCCGGCGTCAACCAGATCAGCGAAGGAGACAACTTCGGCTTTGATGAAACCGCGTTGGAAATCTGTGTGAATCACTCCAGCTGCTTCAGGAGCGGTGGCGCCTTTAGAAATTGTCCAAGCACGCGCTTCCTTGGGACCAGCTGTGAGATAAGTCTGCAAACCAAGAGTGCTGAAACCTACGCGTGCCAACGTTGCCAAACCTGGTTCAGTAAGTCCGATGCTCTCTAACAATTCAAGTGCGTCGACGTCGTCGAGTTCAGCGAGTTCAGCTTCAGTCTTTGCATCTAAGAAGATGGCTTCAGCTGGTGACACGAGCGCGGCAAGTTCGGCGCGCAATGCTGGGTCAGCAAGTTCGGTTGCATCTACATTGAATACGTATAGAAATGGTTTGGCAGTGAGCAGGTGCAATTCGCGCACAAGTTCACGAAGCTCAGGAGTCCCGGCAGCAAAAAGAGTCTTTCCCTGTTCCAACAGTGCGTTGGCCGCTTTGGCAGCTTCGAGAACTTCACCGCGGTCTTTTGAAAGTCGAGTCTCTTTCTCTAAGCGAGGTAACGCTTTCTCTAGAGTTTGAAGATCGGCGAGCGCAAGTTCAGTGTTAATCGTCTCGATGTCACTGCGTGGATCAACACGACCATCAACGTGCACAACATCTGGATCTGTGAATACCCGAATGACCTGGCATATGGCATCTGATTCGCGAATGTTGGCGAGGAACTTATTCCCGAGTCCAGCACCCTCGCTGGCGCCCTTCACGATGCCTGCAATGTCGACGAACGAGAGCGCGGCTGGCAAGAGACGCTCTGATTTAAAGATGCCCGCAAGTTCTGCTAACCGGCCATCTGGCACTCCGACCACGCCCACGTTGGGTTCAATAGTGGCGAAAGGATAATTGGCAGCGAGCACGTTGTTCTTCGTCAGCGCGTTAAAAAGGGTGGATTTGCCCACATTGGGCAGGCCGACGATTCCGATAGAGAGGCTCACAAGGGTTAAATCCTATTGCCCCGCCAGCCTTACGCTGACCACTCTCCTGGCCTCCACGCTCAATATGGGCTGAACTCTTCCTCGAAGTACCCTGAAGCACCCTGAAGAACCTTCGCTTGAATGTCACCTCTGCGTGGCAAGATGCCTATATGTCCTCACAATTCGGCTCTCAAGTCACTTCTCTTAAGGCGCGGGCTGATGCCCAGCGCGCAACTCTTGGCTCAGGACTCACTGCTCCAGGAATTGCTGCCTTGCCCTCAGCGCTGCTCTTTCTATTAATCGGAATCGAGATTCTGATTCGTGATCACGTGGGTCTCTTCAGTGGTCTAGCGATTCTCTTGGTAAATGTTGGCGGCTCTTGGCTTGCAAGACGTGATGCCAGACGCGCGGCTGCAATCACTCCGCCACTTGCCACCTTGATTTCTTTACTCATCTGGTTGCCTATCGGACCATCGACGCTTTCCACCAGCCGCTTGGCTCTTGATCTTCTCTCTGCCCTTGCTTCGCTTGCGCCTTACCTCTTAATCGGAGCCGCCTTTTCCTGGTTCCGCGTTTTTCGCAAGTAACTAAAATTTTGAAACGAGTAAGGCGAGCAGTGGAGCGATAGCAAGAGCTGGCAACAAATCCCCAATCGGAACGTGTCGAATCTTGAGAAGGCGAAGCGAAATTCCAGCAAGCATTAACCCACCTGTAGCTGTCATAGCTGCAATCTCAAAGTCACTCATTACATTTCCAAGTAACCATCCAAGGAGTGTCCAAGCACCTTGGTAGAGGCCGACAACAATTGCTGAAGCTGCCACACCCCAACCCAATGAAGCCGCAAATGCCATCGAGGCAAAGAAGTCGAGTGTGCTCTTGAGGAGAAGTTGGTCAATACCGTTTCCCAGACCATCACTCACACTTGCGAGGATCGCCAGCGGACCAACTACGAAGATCAGTGATGCAGTTACGAAACCTTCAACGAAATTCCCATTCTCCTGATTTCCAAACTTGCTCTTCAAGGTTTCGCCAATGTTGTTAAGGCGATCTTCCAGGCGAAGCAGAGAACCAATAATGCCGCCAATCAATAATGCACCAAGCACAATCAGCAGTGCGCCGCTTCCTACCGCCTTCTTTAGCGCAGGAGAAGCCACCGCTGAGCCTGCACTAATAGCAACCACTGCGGTAATGAGCCCAAGTACGTCAGTGATGACATTCCGGGTGCGCTCTGGCAACCGCGAACCCAAGCTCACGCCTACCGCTGTCCCCAAAAGGATCGTGACGATATTGATAACTGTGCCGATGCCACGAAACATAAATTACGACTTCCCTGCGGCCCGAAGATCCTTGCGAAGTTCTGCAGGAAGTGAGAAGAGCAGAGTTTCTTCTGCAGTGGTTACTACTTCAACATCTTTAAAATCGTACTCCTTCAAAAAATCAAGAAGGTCTGTCACTAATATTTCCGGCACTGATGCTCCTGAAGTGATTCCAATGGTTGTGACCCCTTTGAGCCACGTAGGATCGACCTCATCTGCATAATCCACAAGATAGGCAGCATTTGTGCCTGCCTCTAACGCCACTTCAACCAAGCGCACTGAATTTGAGGAATTCTTAGAACCCACCACAATGACAAGCTCGCACTTCCCTGCGATTTCTTTAATCGAAACCTGGCGATTTTGAGTTGCGTAGCAAATGTCATCACTTGGTGGATCAACGAGCAATGGAAATCGCTTCCGTAAGGCGGCGACAGTAGTAAGAGTTTCATCAACACTTAGTGTCGTTTGAGAAAGCCAAGCCACTTTGCTCTCGTCACGAACTTTGATATCGGCAACGCCATCCACGCCATCCACGAGGATTACATTCTCCGGTGCCTCTCCGGCAGTTCCTACAACTTCTTCGTGTCCTTCGTGGCCTACAAGCAGAATATCGAAATCATCTGCCGCGAACCGACGCGCCTCGTGGTGCACTTTTGTTACAAGTGGACAAGTAGCGTCGATCGTTTTGAGAGAACGCAGCTTCGCTTCTTCGTGGACTATCGGCGCAACTCCATGGGCAGAAAAAACCACGATGGAACCTTCTGGAACCTCGTCGGTCTCTTCTACGAAGATAGCTCCGCGACGCTCCAATGTTTCGACCACATGCTTGTTATGAACTATTTGTTTGCGTACATAAACGGGTGCGCCATGGACCTCTAGAGTCTTCTCAACTGTTTGAACCGCGCGATCGACCCCTGCGCAATACCCACGGGGCGCGGCCAACAAGATCTTTTTGCTCATAGTCACAGAGTACGGCCCTCTCATACCTCTAGCGAACCCAAGCAAAGAGCCGGCGACGCATCAGAATCATAAGTATCCCACTCATGAGCACCAGCAGCAGGCTCAAGGAGAGCGCACTCGCCGGATCAGCTTCGAGCGCGGCATAAATCGCTGTAGGCATCGTGCGCGTAAGACCTGGGAGTGATCCTGCAAAAGTAATCGTGGCGCCAAATTCGCCGAGCGCCCGCGAAAATGCAAGAAGCGCAGCAGCGGCAATGCCTGATGCTGCTGAGGGAATAGCAATACGCAGAAAGAGCAAGCCTTCACTCGCCCCATCGGCCCTAGCCGCATCGATCAAATCACGCGGCACTTCCAAAAACGCACCTTCGGCCATGATGACTACGACGGGAAGAGCGACAAAGAGTTGCGCAAAGATGACCGCAACTAAGGTGAACGGAATAGAGAAGCCAAAGAAATGAAAGAGCGCACCGCCATATAACCCTCGGCGACCCCAGGCCACCAACAAAAGTACTCCTCCTACCACCGGCGGCAGCACTAGTGGAATTGCCAGGACAGGACGAAGCTTTCCCCACTTATTGCGCGTTGCCATTAAGAATGCCAGCGGCAGTCCCACAATGAGCGAGATGACTAACGAAAGAATTGAAGTGAGGAGGGTGAGTTGAATGGCGCTCCAGTTTTCGCTTGTGAAGACATGAGAAAAAAAGTTTCGCCATTCAATACGAAAGAGCAGTGCGATAAAAGGCAAGCCGACAAAGAGGAGTGCCACGACCGCGAGGACCTTAACAAGCGCGGTCGATACCGACTTACGCCGTTTCGATAACAACATTGGTTGACTTTATGGATGCAACGGCGCGCGCACCGGGAGTGAGTCCCAAATCCGTGATGGCGTCGGCAGTGACCATGCTGATGATGCGGTGTGGACCAGCTTGGATTTCAACGATGCCTACCAAGCCCTCTTTCTCGACTCGAGTGACTAGACCCACGAAACGATTTCGGGCGCTGCTTCTATGTCCGTCAATCACTTCCGGCCCTTCGCCGCGCGCAATAGCGGCCAAATCGACTCCAGAGACCGTCATCCGGCCTCCTTGATCTTTCTGAGCCACGAGGCGCCCGGTATCTATCCAGCGCCGCACGGTGTCATCTGAGACCCCTAGGAGCGCTGCCCCCTCACTTATCCGATATTGCGTCATATATAGCAGAATAGAGCCGCATTAGCGGCTTGTCACCTCGTTGCCGCACCTCGCCCAGGAAGGAATGATGTAGCCATGGGGAATACACGAAATCTTGCCTTCGAACTCGTCCGCGTCACTGAATCTGCGGCTATCGCCGCCGCACGCTGGGTGGGACGTGGAGATAAGAACACCGCCGACGGCGCGGCAGTGGATGCAATGCGCCGCTTAATCAGTTCAGTATCCATGGATGGCATCGTCGTCATCGGTGAGGGTGAGAAGGATAAAGCGCCCATGCTCTACAACGGCGAACGTGTCGGTGATGGCGTAGGTCCAGCATGCGATGTTGCGGTCGATCCCATCGATGGAACAACTCTTACTGCAAAAGGAATGAATAACGCCATCTCTGTAATTGCAGTTGCAGAGCGCGGTGCCATGTATGACCCTTCCGCCGTTTTCTATATGGAGAAACTTGCAACCGGCCCGGAAGCAGCAGATGTTGTTGACATCACTGCACCAGTGGGAGAGAACATTCGCCGCGTCGCAAAGGCCAAGCGGCTCTCTGCATCTGAAATAACCGTGGTTATTCTCGATAGACCACGCCATGAAAAACTTGCGAAAGAAATTCGTGAAGCTGGTGCGCGCATCAAATTTATTACCGATGGCGATGTGGCCGGGGCAGTTGAGTCCGCGCGCGAAAATACCGGCATCGACCTCTTGATGGGCATCGGCGGTACCCCAGAGGGCATCATCGCTGCGTGCGCCATGAAGTGCCTCGGCGGGGTTATCCAAGGCCGTCTCATGCCACGCGATGATGCCGAACGAGAGAAGGCCATTGCCGCCGGACACGACCTCTCAAGGGTGCTCTCCACCAACGACTTAGTCACCGGCGACGACGTCTTCTTTGCAGCCACTGGAATCACGGACGGGGAGCTCCTGCGCGGAGTTCGATTCGGTCCGCGAGGGATGACCTCACACTCCCTGGTGATGCGAGGAAAATCTCACACTATTCGACTTATCCAGAGCGAGCATCCACTAGAGGCGTAGGCTCTTATCCATGCCTGAATTCTCGTACTCCGACTTGCTGCCTACCGCTGCCGACAGCACTGAATATCGCCTCGTCACCACTGATGGAATTCGAGTAGAAAAACTTGGCGATCGCACCTTTCTTATGGTGGAGCCATCAACGCTTACCACTCTTACGGAAACAGCTATTCACGATATTTCGCACTACCTACGCACTGCCCACCTGGAGCAACTCCGCAGAATTATTGATGATCCCGAAGCGTCAGCTAACGATCGTTTCGTGGCAATCGATTTATTGAAGAACGCAAACATCTCAGCCGGCGGCGTACTACCTATGTGTCAAGACACTGGAACCGCTCTCGTGATGGGCAAGCGTGGGCAGCAAGTACTTACACAAGGAAATGACGAGGAGGCAATTTCGCGCGGCGTATACGACGCTTTCACCCGCCTTAATCTCCGCTATTCACAAATGGCTCCTATCAACATGTGGGAAGAGCGCAATACCGGAAATAACCTTCCTGCTCAGATTGAAATTTATGCTGACACCAAAAATAGTCATGAAAATGAGTACTCATTTCTCTACATCGCCAAAGGTGGAGGTAGCGCAAACAAGTCTTTTCTCTATCAAGAGACGAAAGCCATTCTCAACCCAGCCGGGTTACTTCGATTCCTTGACGAGAAACTTCGCTCCTTAGGCACCGCTGCCTGCCCTCCGTATCACCTGTCAATTGTGATCGGTGGAACCAGTGCCGAACACACACTGAAAACAGCGAAGTTAGCGAGCACTAAATATCTCGATACTTTGCCACTTCAAGGAGATGCAAAGACCGGACACGGGTTTCGCGACATCGAAATGGAAGCTGAAGTTCTCAAACTCACTCAAGGCTTTGGCATTGGCGCCCAATTCGGCGGCAAGTACTTTTGCCACGATGTACGCGTGATCCGCCTCCCCCGACATGGCGCCTCTCTGCCGGTCGCTATTGCAGTTTCATGCTCTGCCGATCGCCAAGCGCGCGCGAAGATCACTCCCGAAGGCGCCTTCATTGAAGTATTAGAGCGCGATCCAGCTCGTTTCCTACCTGAGCCCAGCAGTGAAAAACTTGGCGACGCGGTGGTGCATGTGGATCTCAACCGACCTATGAGCGAGATCCGCGCGATGCTTTCCAAGTATCCGGTGAAGACTCGTCTCTCGCTCAACGGTTCAATGGTGGTGGCGCGCGACCTCGCGCACGCGAAGATCAAGGAACTTCTTGATTCCGGCAAGCCCATGCCGCAGTACATGCGCGATTATGCGGTCTATTACGCCGGTCCAGCAAAGACTCCAGAGGGTTATGCCTCTGGATCGTTTGGACCGACGACAGCCGGTCGAATGGATTCATATGTCGCGCAATTCCAAGAGGCTGGTGGATCGCACATCATGCTTGCAAAAGGAAATCGTTCAGCACAGGTAACAGAGGCGTGCAAAAAAAATGGTGGGTTCTACCTAGGTTCTATCGGAGGTCCTGCCGCGCGCTTAGCGCAAGATTGCATCAAAAAAGTTGAAGTTCTCGAATACGCCGAACTCGGAATGGAAGCCATCTGGAAAATTGATGTTGTCGACTTCCCAGCTTTCATCGTGGTCGACGATAAGGGAAATGATTTCTTTGCCGAGACCAGTAAGCCACTTTCAATTGGACCGAAGCCCACGAATTAGTACCAGTTATTCTGCTGCCAATGGCGCAGGGCGTTAGCAGGGTTGCCATACCTTAACTTGATGTACTTCATTCCCCAGGTAATTTGGGTGACTGGGTTCTTTCGCCAATCGGTAGCAATCGTTGACATCTTCGATCCGGGGAGCGCCTGGGCGATGCCATGGGCACCCGATTCCCGGTTTACCGACTTGTAATTCCAATTGCTCTCGTGGTCCCAGAGGTCGACCAGACAGCCCATCTGGTCAAAACTCCACTGGTAGAGCTCCGCATTTAACTCTCCGGCAACACTAATGGCGCCCATCCGAGTGCGGGCCAGATTCATCCGACTGACAGCCATTGGCGCACGTGCTTGGGCGCGAGATGGTTCAACGGCTCGATGTTCAATGCGAGGTCCGATGAAATCGGGACTATCAGAAGTGACCGGGCTTGTAATGGGGCGATTGGCCCATGCGCTCGATGGTTGAGTTGATGGCGGCATGGCGCTCACAACACCGGAGGGAAGCGCAATCAATAAAGCTACTGCAGATCCCCACACAATTCCTTTACGCATCTCCACCTCCGATTGAGTCTTGTTTCATTTGTTGTACAAGTACAAGATGCCCGTGTCCTACGAATAGGTGTCAAATCGAATGTGTGAAGATTGTGGAGAAAAATCGGACATTTTGCCAAAAATATTTTGAATTTACGCGGGGAAAATGCCTTCAAAGAGAGAGATCTCACATTTCGAAAAAGGCCTGATTTCGCTTCAAAAAACCCCAATAAATAAGGGTTTTTCTAGCGTGTCGTGCGTGACAAATGCTTGAAGTGTTTTTAAAGGTGGATGGGATCTTCCAGCATCTCGGTCACTAGTGCAGCAATCGGTGAACGCTCACTACGCGTCAAAGTGACATGTGCGAAGAGTGGATGACCCTTTAGAGCCTCCACTACGGCGACCACGCCATCGTGTCTACCCACCCTCAAATTGTCGCGCTGAGCGATGTCGTGGGTGAGTACCACTCGCGAACCTTGACCAATGCGAGAGAGCACCGTGAGTAGTACACCACGCTCTAACGATTGCGCCTCATCAACAATCACAAATGAATCATGAAGCGAACGGCCACGAATATGAGTGAGCGGTAACACTTCCAAGAGCCCGCGCTCGAGAATCTCATCGATGACGTTCTGGCTTACAAGGGCGCCTAAGGTGTCAAAGACTGCCTGGGCCCAAGGAGACATCTTCTCCCCTTCACTTCCTGGCAAATATCCCAACTCTTGGCCACCGACTGCATAGAGCGGGCGAAAGACGACCACCTTTTTATGGTGACGCTTCTCCATCACTGCTTCCAAACCAGCACAAAGAGCGAGCGCGCTCTTTCCAGTACCGGCACGACCACCTAACGAGACAATGCCTACTTCCGGATCAGTAAGTAGGTCAAGAGCCACCCGCTGCTCTGCTGAGCGACCATGTAACCCAAAGACATCTCGCTCTGATCGCACCAATCGCAAAGTTTTCTCCGGGGTGACACGTCCAAGAGCGCTCCCGCGCTCACTCACCAAAACAACTCCGGTATGGCACGGCAAATTACGAATAGCCTCGTGTTCAACGCGCTCACCTTCGTAGAGTGCATCTACCAGGGTGGCGCCTACTTCCAATTCACTCATTCCGGTCCACCCGCTGCTGGGTGCCAACTCTGCGCGATACTCCTGCGCAACCACACCCATAGATGCGGCTTTGACGCGCAGTGGCAAGTCTTTCGTTACCAGCACCACATGTTTGCCTTCTTCAGCCAAATTTCTGGCTACCGCAAGAATGCGAGAATCATTACTCCCATCGCGGGTAAATCCGGCAGGCAATAATCGTAAATCTGTGTGATTCAGTTCTACATGGATAGTGCCGCCTGCCTCGTTTATCAACATAGGTTCATCGAGCCGACCATGTCGAATGCGTAATTCATCTAATGAACGAAGGGCAGCGCGGGCAAAGTAACCAAGCTCAGGATGATCACGCTTGCCCTCAAGTTCGCCAATCACGGCGATCGGCAGAATGACTTCATGCTCGGCAAAGCGATAGAGCGCAGCCGGATCTGCCAGCAAGACGCTGGTGTCGATTACGTACGAGATGGATGCTGGTCCCTCATTTTTAGCGGGCTGGCTTGCTGGCTTGCTGATGGGCTTCTTGCTCGTTGCCGCCACTCAATACCCCTCTGGTTGTGCGAGGACCGTATGGAATAAAAGTTACGCATCCGTAGAAGGAAGACCTATGCGACACGCCCACCCAAAAGGGAGCTAAGCACCGAATCTGCGTGAACGTTGGGCAAACGCACGGAGCGCACGCAGAAAGTCGATCCGTCGAAAATCTGGCCAGTACGCCTCACAGAAGTAGAACTCCGAGTGCACACTCTGCCAGAGCAGGAATCCACCCAAGCGCTGTTCTCCTGAAGTACGAATCACTAAGTCAGGGTCGGGTAGGCCTTTTGTATAAAGGTGTTCTGCGATGTGATCCGGAGTTAACATTTCAGCGACTTCAATGAGTGACTTTCCCTGCGCTGCATGCTCTGTAAGAAGTGACTTAACCGCATCTGCGATTTCTCTTCGTCCGCCATAACCAATAGCTACGTTAACCGTAATGCCGGCGATATCTTCTGTGGTCTCGCAAGCGTGGGTGAGCCTTTCTTGTAGATCGGCAGGAAGTACATCGAGTGCTCCCACCAGATTCAGCTTCCACTTCTGACGACCGGCCAATTCTGCAACAGTGCGATCAATAATCTCTAAAAGTAGAGAGACTTCTCGCTCTGAACGTGAAAGATTGTCGGTGGACAGCAACCATAAAGTTACGTGTGGGATGTTGAATTCTTCACACCACTGAAGGAGCTCCACAATTTTACGTGCACCCGCGGCATGACCGACTTCGCTCTCCGCACCCGAATTGCGCGCCCACCTACGATTTCCATCAAGAATGACACCCACATGCTGTGGGACTTTGGCGCGATCGACTCTTTCACTTAATCTTCGCTCATAAATTGGATAGACAGCCGCTTTAACAACCCTCTTGATCGATCGTTTAACACTAGCCATCAAGTTAGCCGATCAGAGCGCGGGCGCGACGATCAGCGAAGAACGATGCCATAGGTACGGTCCCGGCGATCAGGAAGAGCACTGTTCGCTTTAGATCCCAATTAGCTAAGCGGGAGAGATTAAAAGTAACAACCACGTAGGCCATATAGAGGAAACCGTGAATCTGCCATGTGATGGCTGTCCATTGACCTGTTCCATCAAACATATATTTGTAAGGGAGCGCCACAACAATATTGAATAACAAGAAAATACCGGTCACCCAGGCGAAGACGCGAAATAGTTTCATGGTCATGCGATTACCTCCGTCGTTCACGTTAGCATACCGATTTTGCGTTCGATGCGGATAGTTCTAGCCCATAAATAGATCACCATCAAGATCAACATCCACCAAAGCACAACATAGAGAAGGTGCTGCCAATAGAAACCAGGAACTTTCTTCACGGCAAGCGGCGCCGACTCCGCGATGGCGAACTTCATCGATGTGGTGGCGAGCCCACGTTCAGCATAAGCAGTGACATACCCGTTAATCAGTCGATCGAATTGACCGGCTATGAGAACTGGATCTATCCGCGAAAGTTGGCCAGGGGCATTTGAATTTGGATCTGTGTTATCCCCACGTGGAGATGTGAGCCTGCCAGCTATGGTGACGCTCTCGTTGAGGCGAGCAGGTGCGCCCACTCCACGGAGCACCAAAATTGATCCCGATTCACCTTTGAAGAGCGAAACCTCACTCCGAACTTTCTCGCTTATCACGTAGAAGTTCGCAATGTACTTTCCGGAAAGTGTGACGCGCCTATTACTTTGCGCTGACGAGAATTTTTGACCAGCTTCAAAAATCTGCGCGAGCGGCACCTCTGCAATGTCTACGACTGGCTTGACCGAAGCTTTCAGATCCGCCGCGCGATGGAGCTGCCATTGCCCCAATAAAAAGAAACTAACAATCATGATAAGAGCGGTGAGATGGAAAGTAATCCACCAAAGAGTCGATCGAGTTTTCACTGATCTTTACGAAGTCTGCGTAAGCGCTTATAAAAGTTTCGCAGTAGGAGAAATGTCGCCACACAAAGCAGACCAGTCACGATGGCGCCGATCGCACCCGGAGTGACCTTTGACTCATCTACTTCCGCGAGAATGATGGTGTTGGAGCTATTGAAGAAATTCACGTTGCCATTCTACTCATCATCATCCACAACACCAGTGAAGAGATCGGTCTCTGATACGTCGATTTCACCGACTGAAGAGAAGGCAAGCTCGAACTCTTCGGTTGGCCAGACCTCGCGCTGCAGTGAGATAGGAACCGCAAACCACTGGCCGCCAGGGTCAACTTGCGTCGCATGCGCAAGCAGCGCATTTGCGCGTATCTCGAAAAATGCTGAACACTCCACTTGGGTCGTGACATTCACTGGCCTGCGATCCTGCCAATTTTGCAACCAACTGTCGTATGGATTTGGTAATCCGCGTTCTAGCATTGCTGCTGAAAGAGCTTCTAAACGCGCGCGCGTGTGTTGCTGGTTGTAATAAACCTTCTGAACCTGCCAACCACCACTTGCGGCAAGTGCAACCGCAGCCATCGTAACTTCATGAGTTCTTATGTGATCCGGGTGGGGATAGCCCCCCCAACTCGTCATATGTGGTGATGACGTGCGGCCTGAACTCAAGGATCTTCTTAGCAAGCAATCCAGCTGGGATCTCAATTGGGATATCAGCAAAGCAACCCGGCGGTACCGGCGGCAAGGGATCACCTTGCGGAAATCCAGAATCCTCAAACCCCAGCCAATGGTGGGCAATACCGAGAATATCTTGAGCATGTGCCATCTCCGCTTTGCGAACTTCCAACAAATTTGTGATCCCTGAATCTTTCAGGCCTGGATTCAGGATGTCGCCGCGCTCGCCCCCCGTGCAACTGACTACTAAGACTTGATGTCCAGCACGCACGTACTTCACCATCGTGGCCGCACCCTTACTCGATTCATCATCGGGATGCGCGTGCACCGCCATCAATCGACCCTTAAAGACCGGCGGATCAATCGGCGGAGTAAACGGCGTACTGTTCGGCAACTGAGTGCTCATAGTGAAGAATGGTCCCATGAAGCTCGACCCGGTGTTACCTCGCAAACCCTGGCGAGCCCGAATTGCCATTCTTCTACTCGCCATCACCGGCGCAGGATGGCTGGGTTGGAGCGCCTGGTTTCACAGCAATCCAGCTCTCACAATTAAGGAAATCGCCTTCACGATTACCAGCGAAAGTTCTAGCGAATTGCGCTATGAAGTGACTCGGCGCGAGCCAGATCGCCCCATCATCTGTGTCTTACGCGCCCTCGACAGCTCGGCGGCAGTGGTCGGTGAGGTACGCGAAACCATCCCGGGCGAGACCAGCAAAGCGGCTTCGTCCACCGCCGCCCGACGCACCGTAGTCGCCACTCTCGGTAAGGCGGCCTTCGTCAAGGTCGACCGCTGTTGGGTTACCCGCTAACCTCGCCTCTTATGACTGGATCTTGGTTGACTCAAGAGGCGTTCGATCGCCTCACCATCGAACTCGTGGAACTTCAGGGGCCTCGCCGCGCGGAAATTGTGAAGAAGATCGCCGACGCGCGTGAAGAGGGCGACCTTAAGGAGAATGGCGGCTACCACGCCGCCCGTGAAGAGCAAGGGAAGCTCGAAGGGCGTATCCGACAACTCAAACACATGCTCGAGCATGCCCATGTGGGGATTAATCCAGATGCCGAGAGTGGCGTGGTCTCCCGTGGATCGGTGGTGACCGTCGATATGGCCGGCGACGAGATGAAATTCCTGCTCGGTTCCCGTGAATCAGCCCCCGAAGGTCTTGATGTTTATAGCGACCAATCGCCGCTCGGAGCTGCTGTCCTGGGCGCCAAAGTGGGAAGCACGGTGGAGTACTCGTCACCCGATGGGAAGCGCACTTTCAAGGTGGCCATCTTGGAATGTGAGCCCTACACCGGCTAGATAGTGATTTAACCAGTCGAACCATATATAGTTGCATGGTGCAAGCAACTTCTCAGGATGAAGCGCTCCTCAGTTCCATCGTCTCTTTGGTCTGGTCCTTTCGAGACCTGGCCGCCGAATGTGGCGTGCCCGGTGAGCCCGGTGATCGCACGATTCTTCGAGTGATGGCCGTTGTGCAGAGAAGTGCTACTCCTCCGCGCATCTCAGAAGTGGCCGACTCGGTGGGCTTGGATCTGTCAACCACGAGCCGCCACTGCGCCACTTTGGGTCGCGATGGATTAATCGAACGCATTGAAGATGAAACTGATCGGCGCGCATTTCGCTTGCGCCTTACTCCGGCGGGAAAGAAGTTACTGATTCAAGTACGCGATTCGCGCACCCAAGCGATCGCTAGTGCTCTTGAAACTTGGAGCGATAAAGAGAAGTTGGAAGCAAGTGAAATATTGCATCGTATTGCGCACGAAATTGATCCCAAACGAGAGAAGAAATAATGAGCGAGACCAGTGCAACCCTTCCTAACGATTCAGCAAATAGTTCTCCCGCGGGATTAACTCATCGTCAAATTCTGGTAGTGCTTTCTGGGCTCATGACAGGAATGCTCCTTGCAGCATTAGATCAGACGATCGTCTCCACAGCACTCAAACAAATTGTGGAAGATCTAGATGGGCTTGATCACTACACCTGGGTGGTTACTGCCTACTTGCTCACATCGACTGCGACGACGCCGCTTTACGGAAAAATCTCCGACCTGTACGGCCGCCGCCCGGTCTTCCAATTCGCCATCATCACTTTCTTGGTGGGTTCACTCCTAGCCGCCTTCTCCACCAACATGACTGAACTCATTGCTACGCGGGCCATTCAAGGTCTTGGCGGTGGCGGATTGATGGCTCTTACATTCACCATCATTGGCGACATTATTCCGCCGCGGGAGCGCGGGCGCTATCAAGGATATTTTGGAGCAGTGTGGGGTCTTTCATCTGTAGCAGGTCCACTTCTGGGCGGCTACTTCTCAGACAGTGGAACAATTCTCGGCATCACCGGTTGGCGTTGGATCTTCCTCATTAACTTACCTTTTGGAATAGTCGCATTAGTTGTGACTTCAATCGTTTTGCACATTCCCAAGGTTCGTCGCGAACATAAAATCGATTACCTGGGCGCGATCACAATGATCGCGGCGGTCAGCTCACTCTTACTCGCTATCGCCTATTCGGTCCCCGCATACGGCTGGGGTGACATCCTCACGATAGTTTATTTCGCAGTGGGTGTTCTGCTCACGCTTGCATTCTTGCAAATCGAGCGAAAAGCTACCGAACCAATTCTTCCGCTCGATCTCTTTAAGAACGACATCTTCAGCGTTACTTCCGGAATCGGTTTCATTATCGGTGCTGGTATGTTTGGAGCACTTGTCATGTTGCCGCTTTATTTACAAGTAGTGCAAGGTAATTCGGCTACTGAGTCTGGGCTTAAGTTGATTCCATTCATGTTAGGCATTCTCATCATGTCTATTACGACAGGCAAACTGATCTCAAAGACCGGCAAGTATAAGAAATTTCCTCTCATCGGCAGTTTGGTCATGACGCTAGGCCTGTTGTTAATGACCACCCTCAGCATCTCTACTCCGTTCTGGCAATTGGCAATTTTTGCCATGCTTATCGGAATGGGGCTTGGCCTCACCATGCCTACCATGGTGGTCGCCGTGCAGAATGCCGTCGACTTCAAAGACATGGGCGTGGCAACCGGAGCCAATACTTTCTTCCGTTCCCTTGGCGCCGCTTTTGGTTCAGCAATCTTTGGCACCATTCTTACTAAGCGTCTAGCGGTGCATTTAGATCAAGGTATGTCGCAACTAGCTGCTACAAACCCCGCCGCAGCCAATAGTTTCGATCCGGCGCTACTCGGAGAGCTGCAAAACAGCACCTCAGTGCTAGCCACGCTCCCCACAGAAGTGAAGGACACAGTTCTGCAGAGTTTCGTCTACTCCTTCCATGATGTTTTTTGGACAGCTGCTCCAGTAACCGCTCTTGGGTTCATTCTGGCGCTCTTGCTGAGAGAAATCTCCCTTCGATCAAATGAAGATCACGCAGCCGCCCGGCATGAATCGGGTCACTAGTAAACGTGAAGAACCCTTTTGATGGGCTACCGAGAGAGGTCGCGGTTCTTACCGCGGTCTCCTTCTCGGTTGCCATCGGCTTTGGCGTCATCATTCCAGCCATTCCGCTCTTTGCTAGATCGTTTGGAGTTTCCAACTTTGCAGTCGGTGCAGTCATCAGCCTCTTCTCGTTCATGCGATTCTCCTCAGGGCTTCTAGGAGGAAAACTCGTTGATCGCTTTGGCGAACGGTTAGTGCTTGCGACCGGAATGGGGATTATCGCACTCTCCACTTTCCTCGCAGGTCTTTCACAGAATTACGGAGAGTTATTGCTCTTCCGTGCCTTTGGAGGAATTGGTTCCTCCATGTTCACAGTCTCTGCGGGCTCACTCTTGCTTCGCATCGTTCCAAACCACCAACGCGGACGAGCCCAATCGACCTACCAGAGTGGATTTCTCATCGGCGGGATTTCTGGCCCCGCAATTGGCGGGCTACTCAGTGAAATTTCTCTGCGGGCACCTTTCTTTATCTACTCTGCAAGCCTCATCGCTGCCGGAGTCATCGCAGCTATCTTTCTTTCACATTCACGCCTAGGCGAGAATGACATCGCGCAAGTACACGAGGGCGACACTCAAACAACACTGCGACAAGCACTGAGATCATGGCCGTACCAAGCCGCGCTCTTTGCATCGTTTAGCACAGGCTGGGCAATCTTTGGAATTCGCTCTTCAATGGTTCCGCTATACGTGAAGAATGGGCTCGATTCATCGACCACCATCACTGGACTTGGCTTTACTTTCGCTTCAATTATTGGTGCGATCTTTCTGCTCCCTGCGGGATCCATTGCAGATAAGCGTGGGCGAAGATTTGCCATGGTTATTGGTACTTCGCTTTCCATCATTGGCTTGAGTGTGCTGACATTCCTGCAATACCCAATTTTCTTCATTATCGCTATGGGCTTAACTGGAGCAGGCGCCTCCTTTACCGGTTCGCCCTCGGCAGCGGTAGTAGGCGACATCATCAAGGGGCGTGGTGGGCAGGTGATTGCGCTCTATCAAATGGTGGGAGATTTTGGATCTGTGATGGGACCATTGGTAGCTGGCTTCCTAGCTGACCATTATGGATTTAAAGCTGGCTTCCTGACTGCAGTCATCATCGTTATTCCAGCATTGATACTCGCCATCCGGATGCCAGAAACCAAAGCAAAGATGCCGGATCCTGAGATTCCAGGCAGAATGTAGCTATGCGAAATTCTCTCGTCGAACCGCAAGATAGAAGTTCTTACCCGTTCCCTTTGCAGGCCACCCACAGCGTCCTTCACGTGCCGCTAGAAAATTCAACAGGCGAAGTTATCTTGGTGGGGATGGGTTGCTTCTGGGGTGCCGAGCGAATCTTCTGGCAACTCCCAGGAGTCATCGCCACCAGTGTTGGATACGCCGGCGGGAGTTTTGGTCATCCATTTTATGAAGAGGTATGCACTGGGAAAACTGGTCACACTGAAGCCGTAAGGGTGAATTACGATCCGGCACTCTTAAGCGATGATGAAATCATCCGCTTCTTCTTTGAAAATCACGACCCCACCCAAGGAAATCGTCAGGGAAATGATATTGGGAGTCAATATCGCAGTGCGCTCTACTTCACTACAGAAGCTCAGCACGATAGTGCCATGCGAATCAAGGCAGCCTACGAAAGTGAATTAAAATCTCAAGGGTTCGGAGCGATCACCACTGAAATTGCTCCCGCCCCAAAGTACTACTTTGCTGAGGAGTACCACCAGCAATACCTTCACAAGGTCCCCAACGGTTATTGCGGTATCGGTGGTACCGGAGTGAGTTGTCCGTTACCGACGCAGAATAGATAGCAAGCGCAGAATCTCTAAGTAAATCCAGACCAAAGTAACGATCAATCCGAAGCCAGAACGCCAAGCTTCAATCGCTGGAGCTCCTTGGGCAATGCTTCTTTCGATCTGATCAAAATCCAACACTAAGAAGAGTGACGCGAGCGCCACACCTGCCACGCTCATTAATAAACCTAGCCCCGTTACGCCATAGAAGCCCATACCATTTCCCACGTTAAAGAAGCTCGCTACCAAGGAAATAAGGGCAAGTACAAAGTAGCCGGCTACCGCTCCGAGCAAAATGCGGGTGAACTTAGGAGTGGCACGCAATTTTCCACTTTTATAGAGGAAGAGGATTCCAACAAAGGCGGCAATTGTTCCGATGATTGCTTGGGTCACAATTCCTGAGTAGTAATCGTTATAAACACGACTAATGGTGCCTACCACTAAGCCTTGACAAATCGAATAAAGAACCATGAGTGGTGGCCGCACGGTTTTACTTATTGAATTCACGATGCAGAGCACGAAGCCCACGATGAGTGCGCCAAAGAAGAGCACGCCAGTAAGTGGGACGGCATACGAGGCGACTGCGGCGACCAGCAGGACACTGAGCAAAATTCCGGTGCGAGTGACCACCTCATCAATACTCATGCGCGACCCACTTGCACCTTGGGTCGAACTATCGAATGTGGCGTACCGGCTTTGATTGAGTACCGGGTTGCTGCTCTGCATGATCGCTCCTTTAGCCTGGTGGATCTCCCTGACAACTTATAAATAAAAGAGTACCCCCGGTGGGATTCGAACCCACTCTGTAACGATTTTAAGTCGTTTGCCTCTGCCGGTTGGGCTACGGGGGCGCACTGCTTTACACCGCTAACCTACCTTGAAGAGTGGCCCTTCTCCGATTTGGCGAGTGTGCGTGCCAGCCCTAGAACCTCATCAAGCATCTCCTCGGTGAGGGTCCCCGTAAAGGTGTTCTGTTGGCTGGGGTGATAGCTGGCGAGCAGGGTGCCCTGGGGGTGATCGAAGCGACCGCCATGGCGAAATGGAGGTCGTCGTTCCAGACCCCAGGGCTCAGCAAGGATTGACCAGAGCGCGCTCCACGCAAAGGAGCCGAAGGCCACGTATACCCGCGCGCTATCGGCCACCAAGGCGAGTTCACGGGCCGCCCACGGTTCACAACTCCGTTGCTCTACTGGGGTCGGTTTATTTCCAGGAGGTGCGCATCGCACCGCGGTGAGGATTCGAGTCTCAATTAATTCGAGCCCATCTCCTCGCCGTTCACTTGTCGGTTGATTTGCTAATCCCACTCGGTGCATTGAGGCAAAGAGAAAATCTCCCGACCGATCCCCGGTAAATACTCTTCCGGTGCGATTCGCGCCATGGGCTCCCGGCGCTAAACCCAGCAAGACGACGCGCGGCGACGTAGCCCCGAACCCGGGTACTGGTCTTCCCCAATACTCCTCTTCGATGTAGGCGCGCTTTTTCTCGATTGCCACTTGGGCACACCATTTTGTTAGCCGTGCGCATGCCTGGCAATTGGCGATTTCAATATCTAGTGCTTCAAGACTGTGAGTCGCGCTAGAAATTTTCTTAACTTGCGCGGCGGTACGAGCACTCATGATTCACTCTTCACTTGGAAACTTGCGACCAGGCAATGCCATCAAGAATATCGTGCTCGCTTGCCACGAACTCTTTGGCTCCAGTTGCCAACATCACTCGATCAAGTACTAATGCGCCGCTCGAAATTACGTCAACGCGTCCCTCATGCATATATGGGAGCTCTGCCCGCTCGGCCTTGGACATCTTTAAAAACATTTGGGAAATCCGAGTGACCGACTCCGCCGAGACTCGCGAGAGATGGATGGCGTCTCGGTCATACATATTCAGATCTAATCCAGCCGCCGCCACAGTGGTTGCCGTTCCGGCGACTGCAATGAGTGTTGCTCCGCTGGTGAGAGGAACTTCAGCAGCCGCTTCGGCGATTGCAGCATCTATGTCTGCGATCGCTAACGCAATTGACTCGGGACTTGGGTATTCGGAGAGCTGATGGCGCTCAGTCATACGCACACATCCAATATTTACACTCCTGGCGAATTCAACCTCGTCGTTTCCATAAACAAATTCTGTTGAACCACCACCTATATCCACTACTAGAAAAGGACCTGAGGAGAACTCACGAGTGGCTCCCGCAAATGAGAGCGCCGCCTCTTCTGTGCCGGGGATAATTTCAGGCTCAATCCCCAAGCGCTCCCGCACACCCTCTACGAAAAGCGCACGATTCTGCGCATCCCTTGAGGCGCTCGTTGCACAGAACCTTAAACTCTCCACACCTTTGCGTCGCAAAAAACTGGCGAATTCATCAATCCCGGCAAAGGTGCGCGTTAACGCAGCCTCCGAGAAATTCTTGGTCCGATCGATTCCTTCACCAAGGCGGACCACACGCATTTCTCGTTGAACTTCCCGAAAAGAGTTGCCTTCGATATCGGCAACGAGCAAACGGAGGGAATTAGTTCCGCAATCTATGGCTCCTACTCGCATCTTCCCGCCATCCACCATTGACCAATAGCTTCAACAGCTTCGTCGCCAAGTGGGTTTACGCCAGGTCCAGCCGCCAATGAGTGCGCAGCAAGTGAGTGCAGGCATTTCACTCGATCTGGCATTCCGCCGGCGGTGATGCCCTCAACTTCGGGTACATCGATCCCGAGTGCAGCACGAGCAGCTAAATAGTCGTCGTGTGCTGCTGCGTAACTTCCCGCCAAATCTGCATCCACTTGTAAGCGCGCATTCATTTCATCCATCACGCCCTCAGATTCAAGAGTTGAAATCGCCGCAGTGAGTCGTGGACAAGTTGCATAGAAGAAAGTGGGAAATGGAGTGCCATCAGAGAGTCGAGGTGGTGTTTCTACTACGGCCGGAGAACCACAAGGACATCGAAACGCTACCCGGTGCACATCTCTAGGAGTGCGATCTAATTGTCGCCCAACAATTTCTAGATCGCTCTCATCAAAATTCGTCAACGCCAAGCCGCTAACTGAATAGTTGATATCACACGCTGATACCAAGCAACATCCAGGGGGACATCACCTGAGTATTTGATATCAATCTGACTCTCATCCGAAGGGTCGATAACAATGTACTGAGTTTCGCCGGGCATCACGAAGTGCAATCGAGCTCTGGCTTGCGCTTTTACGTACGCAGCATCATTCCAGCGTTCTAATTCAGCTTTGGCTTTGGTCACTCGCTCCTCGCTCGCACTCACTTGCTGGCGCAGGGCATTTATCTGTGCACGTTGCGCAAAATACCTCTGAGTGGGCTGAGCCAAAAAGAGCACAAGAATGAGGGCAATAAGTGCCAGTCCTACCGCTCGTGTGTTTATTCGACCGCGCGCCATTGAATCAGGATATCTCGGAAGTCGATGCGTTGTTAGGAAAGAAAGCGTGGAAAGGCTTGGCGTCCTGCAAATCTTGCAGCATCATCTAGCTGTTCCTCAATTCGAAGCAATTGGTTGTATTTAGCGACACGTTCAGACCTGGCTGGCGCACCTGTTTTGATCTGCCCACAGTTAGTTGCCACTGCAAGGTCGGCGATAGTTATATCTTCAGTTTCACCAGAGCGATGACTCATCATGCAGCGATAACCGGCCCGTTGCGCCATCGCCACGGCATCCAACGTTTCAGTGAGCGTGCCGATTTGGTTTACCTTGACCAAAAGGGCATTAGCAGTTCCACTACTGATTCCGCGTTCAAGACGAATTGGATTTGTCACAAAGAGATCATCTCCAACAAGCTGAACTTTGCTCCCCAAATCGACGGTAATAGCTTTCCAACCATCCCAATCATCTTCAGAGAGTGGATCTTCGATAGAAACCAGTGGGTAGTCTGCTACGAGTGAGGCGTAATACTCGATCATCTCTGCCGCACTCAGCTTCTTTCCTTCAAACGAATAGAAGCCGTCCTTGTGGAACTCAGTTGCTGCTACATCGAGTGCAAGTGCCACATCTTGACCGGCTTTCAAACCAGTAAGTGCTATAGCTTCGAGAATTAAATCAAGAGCGGCACGATTGCTTTCGAGGTTTGGTGCAAAACCGCCTTCGTCACCAACGCTAGTGGCAAGGCCACGCTTCTTAAGAACAGTTTTTAATGCGTGGTAAATCTCGGCGCCCCATCGAAGTGATTCTTTAAAGGTAGGGGCCCCGATTGGAGCAACCATGAATTCCTGCACGTCGACGTTGGTATCTGCATGGGCACCACCATTGAGAATATTGAGCATGGGCACTGGCAAAACATGTGCATTGGGGCCCCCCAAATAGCGATAGAGCGGCAAGCCGCTGCTATCAGCTGCTGCGCGCGCGACCGCAAGTGAAACTCCGAGAATCGAGTTCGCTCCCAGATGGGCCTTATTTGGGGTGCCATCTAGATCAATCATGGTCTGATCAATGAGGCGCTGATCATCAGCCTCAAATCCTATAAGTTCGGGAGCCAGCACATCTTCGATAGCGCGCACTGCGCGTTCCACACCTTTGCCTGAGTACCGCTTTTCGCCATCGCGTAATTCCATCGCTTCAAATGCTCCAGTGGAAGCACCACTGGGAACTGCCGCTCGGCTCATCGTGCCATCATCAAGTGCCAACTCAACTTCAACCGTGGGGTTTCCCCGCGAATCCAATATTTCTCTCGCGCCGATTGCTGCAATGGTTGCCACGATTACATCCCTTAGTTAGAGGTGATTACTGGATTATTCTACTTCACGTGAATCTAGTTCATGCGCGTACTCTCTTGCGCGCTTGCGAAGGGCGGCTTCGGGATCAATTCCAAGTTGAGCGGCACTCTTGGCTAATTCAAAGAGGGCCACACCAAACTCCGATTCGCTCATGGGCGCAGGTGTTTCGTGACCCTCCATCCCAAATCTGGTGGCTCTATGAACTAACTTCGCTGCAAGAGAGAGGGCTGGTTGTGCAAAAGGAACCCCTTCAGTCGGTGAAGTTCGACCTTTCTCTGTAGCTTTGATTTGCTCCCAATTTTTGGCAACATCTGATGCTTTTTCAGCAATGACATCACCAAAGACGTGTGGGTGGCGACTCTCTAATTTTTCACGTAGCCGTTTTGCAACATCTTGGATATCGAATCCGTTCTTCGATTCACTTGCAATTTGCGAATGAAATAGAACTTGCAAAAGTACGTCACCGAGCTCTTCTTCAACCAAATCAAAGTTGGACGTTTCGATGGCCTCTAATAACTCATAAGTTTCTTCGATGAGATAAGTGACGAGTGAGCTATGCGTCTGCTCTGCATCCCAAGGGCATTCTTTGCGAAGCCGAGCCATTACGGCGATCATTTGATCGATCTGGGAGGCCTCCACAGAGTCACATCCTATTCCAGCGGAAATACGGATCCACCGGTGGTATCGAGTTGCACGACATCAACCTTGTCAGGATCCCATGTTCCATAACGTGGGTTCACCTTCACCGTAAGACTTTTTGCCACCGCTCGGATGGCGCCCTGAATTGCTGCACCGCGGGCAGCATCACCTTCCGGACCGGCTGGTGCACCTGCAGCTAATAGGGCTCCCACTTTGTCTTCGATAATGACATCTATGAGATACCGCGAAAAATCCTCAGGTGCGATGCCGGCATCAGATATCGCCTTATCTACGGCTTCTTGTCCACCGAGTTGATCGCGAATCGCTTTCTTACGCGCATCAACTTCGGCAGGAGTTGCCACAACCTTAAGTTGAGCTGCTACTTCGTCAATTAATGCCGAGAGCATGTGAAAGCGAAGCTGTCCCCTGCTCAAATCCGAAATGTTTGGATCAGCCTCTGATTTCAATTCGTTACGTAGCGCGATAACACTATTCACGCTTGATTGAACTTGTGAGATCTTGATCGTCGTCTCACCCACCTGGGCGGCCACACCAACATCAGAAGCGCAGCCAGCAACTCCAACAAGTAGAACGAGGGCGAATGCTAGGCGGCGCATGAAAAACCTCTCTCAGGAGATTGCTGGTACGGCTGTGGCGGGCAGAACTTTAGCGGGGAGCGCATCGAGCAGGCGGTGGGCCCACTCCAAGATTTCCTCGTCACGGAGATTATTGCCTAGTCCGGGGGTGCCGGTCGAAATCGGCACGATAAGGGTTTGGGTGGTCACTCGGTAGGTAGCCCCCTGAAAGAGCCTGGCCACGCGTAATTGGGCCGAATCGGGAAGCTCCAAAGTGGCCAATCGCACGCTCTTGCCGGCCAGTGCAATCTCACGCAGGCCATACCCCTTAGCCCGATGACGCAAGGCAGCAACGGCAAAGAGTCGCTCCACCATTTCTGGAATCTCTCCGTATCGATCGCGCAATTCACTTCTGAGTTCCTGCGCACTTGACTCGGTGGCATCTGCCAGTCGGCGATAGATATCAAGGCGCAATTTTTGGCTATCGATATAGCCATGTGGGATGTGCGCATTCACCGGCAAATCAATCTTGCAATCTTGTACGTCCACTGTCGTACCTCTGTACTCAGAGACAGCTTCCCCGACCATGCGCATATAGAGATCAAAACCGACATCAGCAATATGACCGGATTGCTCCCCTCCCAGAAGATTTCCGGCACCGCGAATTTCCAAATCCTTCATCGCCACGTACATACCGGAACCTAAATCTGTATGTGCAGCGATGGTTCGTAGGCGGTCATGTGCGTTTTCCGAGAGTGGCTTATCGGCCGGATAAAGGAAGTACGCATAAGCACGTTCGCGGGCTCGGCCCACACGCCCGCGAAGTTGATGGAGTTGCGAAAGACCCATGAGATCAGCGCGCTCCACAATCAATGTATTGGCGTTTGCGATGTCGATGCCGCTCTCGATGATGGAGGTCGAAACCAACACATCGAAATCTCGTTCCCAGAATCCAACAATGACGTCTTCGAGTAAGTCCTCGTTCATCTGACCATGAGCGACTCGGATGCGTGCTTCCGGAACAAGTTCTTGAAGATGTTGTGCAACACGATCGATTGATTCGACCCTATTGTGTACGTAAAAGACTTGGCCATCTCTCAACAATTCGCGCCGAATTGCCGCAGTAAGTTGTTTGGGATCATAAGGACCAACGAATGTAAGGATTGGAAGCCGTTCTTCAGGCGGCGTCGTGATCGTCGACATCTCACGAATTCCGGCAATCGACATTTCAAGAGTTCTAGGAATTGGTGTTGCAGACATGGTGAGCACATCTACATAAGTTCTCAATTTTTTGAGCGACTCCTTGTGTTCGACACCAAAGCGCTGCTCCTCATCAACAATAACGAGACCCAAGTCCTTAAATTGCACGTCCGACGAGAGCAACCTATGAGTGCCGATGACGATATCAACGCTGCCAGTCGCCAATCCAGCGATCGTGGCCTTTACTTCACTCGGAGTTTCAAATCGGGAAAGCCCGGCAAGGTTGACCGGGAAACCGGAGTACCGCTCACGGAAAGTATTCACATGTTGAGCTACCAAGAGAGTGGTGGGAACCAAGATAGCTATTTGTTTCCCATCTTGGACTGCCTTAAAAGCCGCACGCACCGCAATCTCAGTCTTTCCATACCCCACATCGCCACATACCACTCGGTCCATCGGAATGGGCCGCTCCATATCGGCTTTCACATCATTGATTGTTGCCAACTGATCCGGCGTCTCTTGATACGGAAAAGCATCCTCTAATTCTCGTTGCCAGGGAGTATCGGGTGAGAAAGCAAATCCAGGAGCACTCGTACGAGCTGCATAGAGTCTTATGAGTTCTCCGGCGATTTCTTTTACTGCTTTTCGAGCGCGTCCTTTAGCTTTCTGCCAATCAGAACCGCCCAAACGATGAACTGAAGGGGCCTCTCCGCCCACATAACGACTGATCTGATCAAGGGACTCAGTGGGGACGAAGAGTCGATCTCCTGGCTGCCCTCGTTTACTTGCGGCGTACTCAACAACTAGATACTCGCGCGTACCTCCCGCAACTGGTCGTTGCACCATCTCTATAAATTGCCCCACTCCGTGCTGTTCATGAACAACGTAATCACCGGGCTTTAAGTCAAGCGGATCGATGACATCTCGCCGCTTAGAGGGGAGCTTGCGCATATCACGCGTGCTGCTCTTCTGCGACGAAATTTCAGCCTCCGTCAAAAAGAGCAGATCTCCCAAGGAGAAGCCGTGATTAATGGGTGAATGAATGAGTTGAACAACGTTGGCATCAACTAAAAGATCGCCACTGACGACTCGACTCGGGAGGTCATGCTCTCTAAGCAACTCCTCGAAACGAGCAACCGTGCCGAAGCCTGCACTCGAAATGATTACCGACTTCTTCGCTACTAGCGCCTCTCCCACTCGAAGAATTAGCGCGTCCGTATCTCCCCTAAAAAAAGGTAATTCTTCGCTTGGGATAGCCAGCCCTTCAAGTTCACTTGCAAAGGGAGAGAGTTCCCACCAGTTAAGCCCTAGGACTCCAGCATGGGCGCTCACCATTTCTAGTTCGCGATATGCACTTGCACCGAAATCGATGGGGCGAATATTTCCTGCGGCCGCATTGAGCCAAGCTGCCTCTAGGAATTCTTTGCTAGTGGCAAAGAGATCTGTTGCGCGCGTGCGAATTCGCTCGGGTTCCACGAGTAAGACGGTCGCGTCGGCCGGAATGAGATCAAGGAGTAGCACAAAGTTATCAACTAACGCGGGAGCGAAAGCTTCCATTCCTTCTATAGCAATTCCCAGACTCAACTTCTCTAATATTTCAGAGAACTCGGGGTGGTCTTTGAGCAAATCTGATGCACGCTTTCGCACACTTTCCGTGAGCGCCAATTCGCGACACGGTGGCGCAACGTGCACTTCCCGGGTGGAATCGATTGAACGCTGGTCGGCGACGCTGAAATATCGAACTTCTTCAATGTTGTCACCCCAGAATTCAATACGCATAGGGTGTTCATAGAGTGGTGAAAAGAGATCAACGATTCCACCTCGGACAGCAAACTCTCCTCGCTTTTCAACGAGATCTACCCGTGAATACCCGCCGTCGATGAGTCGTTCCACCATTGCCGACATGTCCATAGCGCTGCCTACGGTGAACTCGATAGGTGCCACTTCTCCCAACCCCGCCACGATCGGTGCCAAGAGAGCGCGAATTGTGGTCACGATGATGCGCGCTTCATGAGCTCCCTGTTTGAGCGCGCGCAAAGTAGTAAGGCGCCGGCCTACGGTATCTGCCCGGGGAGAGAGTCTTTCGTGCGGCAACGTTTCCCAGGCAGGAAAGACCGATACTTCTCCTGGTCTCAAAAAATTTAGTGAGCTAAAAGTTTCATCAGCCTCACGTCCCGTGGCGCAAACAACAAGCACGCTCTCAGTGCGCGCGGCGGCAATAAATGGAGCCAGAGCGGGATCAACTGAAATGCTTGCTTGACGAGTCTCCGGAAGTTCACCTAGACGAGGAGCTACCAATTCATGGAGCTGCACGTTGACCTCCTCTCATCAATCGTTAAAACGTTGCTGTGTCTCTTCGAGGCCTCGTGTGAGCAAGCTTTCAACAGCATCGCTTCCGCGATCAACGAAGAGTGGAAGCACTTTTCGCTCCTCCGTACTGAATGGCTTTAAAACAAAATCTGCTGGGTCTTGCCGCCCTTGCGGTCTGCCAATGCCCATCCGAATCCGCAAATAACCGGGGCCACCGAGTGACTTCGAGAGGCTCTTTAACCCGTTGTGGCCGTTGTCCCCTCCACCTAGTTTGCTGCGAATAGCCTCGAATGGTAAATCCAACTCATCATGAATAACGATGATGTGATCGAGTGGGGTCTTGTAGAAATCTGCGAGCGCCTTGCCTGGTCCGCCTGATTCATTCATATAACTCTTTGCTTTCGCGAGAATCAATGAAGGGGCATCGATTCCGACACCCAGGCGACCTTCGAGTACATCCGCTCGAGATTTATGTGATACGAAGCTACCTGAAATGCGCTTTGCGATTTCTTCAACGACCAAGTAGCCGATGTTATGACGCGTGTTGGCGTACTCCGGACCGGGATTACCCAATCCAAGAATCAGCCAGCGTTCGGTCATTCAGCCGCAGGAGCCGCAGGTGCCACATCAGTTGGAGCTGGGGCAGTTGGCTCTTCATGTGTTGGCTTATCTGCCAAGTGCACGATGATCGTGTCAGGTGCTGAAACGAGTTCCACGCCGGCAGGAAGAGAGACGTCGGAGGCATACTTCGAATGACCGATCTGCAAACCTTGAATATCAAGAATGAGTTCGCTAGGAATTGCAGTCGCCTCAGCGCGCACCGAGATAGTGTTGTTGACGTGTTCCAAAATGCCATCGCGATCTGCATCGCCCGCAGTGTGCACCGCAATGTCGATGACAACCTTTTCTCCGCGGCGTACCTCAATGAAGTCCACGTGCTCAATGGAGTTCTTGATGGCGTGACGTACTACCGACTTGGGAAGCACCAATTGCGCGCCACCTTCAAGTTGAAGATCGAGCAAAACGTTATGAGCCTTAAGCGCCAACATGAGTTGGTGTGCTGGGAGAGTGACGTGGCGTGGGGTGCTGCCGTGGCCGTAGATCACAGCGGGCACGAGACCATCGCGACGGGCACGGCGTGCGGCGCCCTTGCCAAATTCATTACGGACGGTGGCGGCGATGCTGATTTCAGCCATCTGATCTCTCCTTCAATTCGGTGACAATAAGCGCACCAGGAGGGATCTCGTCGATTACGGGGTAAACCCCCTCGCCGGAGCGTTGCAAAACTTACCCCAGGCGGGGGCATGAGAGAAATCTGGGTGTTTCGCCAGGCTTCAGGAGATCAATCGGAGTGGCTAGCAGTGGCTAACAGTGGCTAGGAGTGGCCATCGAAGAGTGAAGTGACCGAGCCATCCTCGAAGACCTCTTTGATCGCCCGGGCTAGGAGAGGAGCGATTGAGAGAATCGTAAGCTTGTCGAACTTATTGGCATCTGAGGTGGGCAACGTATTGGTGATGACCACTTCTGCCACCTTTGAACTCTTCAGGCGCTCAACGGCTGGTCCGGAGAGCACCGCGTGAGTGGCAGCCACTAAAACTTCAGTCGCGCCAGCATCGATGAGCGCATCTACAGCTTTAGTGATGGTGCCTGCGGTATCAATCATGTCGTCGATAACAACGCATGTTCGACCAGCCACATCACCGACGACTCGACCTACCACTGCTTCATTTGGAATAAGTGGATCGCGAGTCTTGTGAATGAAGGCGATAGGGCAACCACCGAGCAGATCACTCCAACGCTCGGCAACGCGTACTCGACCCGAGTCGGGCGAAACAATGGTGAGGCGTGAACGATCTACCTTGCTGCCCACGTAATTAGTGAGCAATGGGAGCGCAAAAAGGTGATCTACTGGGCCATCGAAGAAACCTTGAATTTGAGCGGTATGAAGATCGACTGTCATCAAGCGATCAGCACCAGCAGTCTTAAAAAGATCAGCGATTAGGCGAGCTGAGATTGGTTCACGCCCGCGATGCTTTTTATCTTGGCGCGCATATCCATAGAACGGAACTACTACGGTGATGCGCTTTGCGGAAGCACGTTTGAGAGCATCGACCATGATGAGCTGTTCCATGATCTGCTTATTTAATGGTTCAGTATGGCTCTGAATGACGAAGGCATCGCAACCGCGAACGCTCTCTTCGAATCGAACGAAAATCTCTCCATTTGCAAAATCGTATGCAGAGGTGGGGGTGAGCGGAATTCCTAATTGATCAGCGACTTCTTGAGCTAGTTCCGGGTAACCTCGACCAGTGAAGAGTCGGAGACGCTTTTCGGAAGATAACCTGATTTCGCCCATCAATCTCCCTCCACCGGCTTCATCATTCGGATAGTTAGACCGTACCCTCTCCTACGTCCTATTCGCGAGCACGCGACGCGGCGTCCGCGCTCTTACTTCCTGGGCGCTTACGAAGGACCCAATCCAAGACATTTCGCTGCTTTGCCCGACCCACGCCCATAGCTCCAGCGGGCACATCCTCGGTGATGACGGAGCCAGCTGCGGTGTAGGCGCCGTCCCCAATCGTAACGGGGGCCACCAGCATGGTGTCACTTCCGATTCGCACGTAATCGCCGATCTCAGTCCGGTGTTTGGCCACCCCGTCGTAATTGACGAAGACGGTGGCTGCGCCGATATTTGAACCTTCGCCAATTTGGGCATCCCCCACATAAGAGAGGTGCGGCACCTTCGAGTCCGGGCCAACGGTGGAGTTCTTTATCTCGACAAAGGCCCCCGCCTTTGATCGCGGTCCAAGGACCGTACCTGGCCTTAAATATGTGTAGGGACCCACCGTGGCGCCCTCGCCGATGTATGCCTGGTCGCAGGTGGATTCACTCACCTGGGCGCCGGCTTCGACGGTGCAGGAGTGCAAAGTGGCTCGCGGCCCCACCACCGCACCGCTTGAAATCTTGGTCGTGCCTGTCAGCCACGTTCCCGGCAAGAGGGTCACGTCGGCTGCGATCTCCACACCCTCTTCCACCCAGGTGCTGGCTGGATCAACGATGGTGACCCCGGCCTTCATCAATTCGTCATTAATGCGATTTCGCAAGATAGCCCCACATTCGCTTAATTGACCCCGGTCATTGACCCCAAGGATTTCACGGAAATCGTTAATTGAGAAGGCGGCTACTGCCTTGCCTTCACCCTTGAGGATAGAAATAACATCCGTGAGGTACTCCTCCCCCTGTGCGTTATCGCGTGAGAGTTGTGCCAGCGCAGAAATGAGTGCACCTTTTTGAAAAAGATAGATACCAGAATTAATCTCTGAAATCTTTCGCTCTGCTTCGTTTGCATCTTTCTCTTCCACGATCGAAGTAAATTCCTGAGCGCTATCTCGAATAATTCTTCCGTAGCCAAATGGTTCTGGAACATGAGCAGTCATCACCGCTGCAGCCGCCCCCAGTGATTGTGCAATGAAATCGGTAAGGCTTTCACGACGTAACAGTGGCGTATCAGAACCAAGAACGAGAATGACATCATCATCAGCAAGTCCTGCAAATGCTGGCATTGCAAGACGGGTCGCATGCCCAGTCCCACCCCGCTCTGCTTGAAAGACAGTGGAAACATTCGGCGCAATGCGCGCTAGCTCTTTTTCAACGGCTTCGCGGCCCGAGCCGACCACAACCACGGTGGCTTTGGTTGGCGGCAAGGCATCGAGGACGCGTTCCACCATCGATTTCCCAAGGACGCCATGGAGCACTTTGGGAGTGGCAGAGTTCATCCGGGTACCTTCACCGGCTGCCAAGATCAGCGCGCTTGCCTGCACTATGGGCACTACTAAGGTCCCCTCTCTTCGGCGGGTTCCTGCGCTCCGCCACCAGGTATCGATCCTGGACTTACGGCTTCAAAGGCCGTCGTGCTAGCCACTACACAATGGCGGAACCTGAATTCTGCCCTATTTTCGAGAGATTCTGGAAATCTATGGAAGATTCGGCCCACCGCGACAGCGCCTGGGAGTCGCCCCTACCATGGCTACATGTATGGAATTGCCCTCAGTGTTACTTCCTGCCTACGGGCGCAGACCCGAGCAGATGTGGCGTGGGTGATCTCATCTGACGGCCTCCCGCTGGGCGAGCCGAATGAGGCCTTGGCACTCACGCCTGGGGGCGGTCGGATCGGGAATCTGCTCTCTGGGGCAATCGATGGAGATCTCATCGATTTTGCCAGCCGACACCTCATCCAAGGACGAGTATTTTCCATCAATGTAAGTGAAGTGGGTGCGCTCATCGCTGGCCTACCTCTAGGTGGAAGCGCTCGCTGCGTTCTCACGCCCGCTGCCGAATTACCTGCCCAATTATGGCCAGCACTTTTATCAAGAGAACCACTCGCTCTGATCTGCAATTTAGACGGCGATCTCATTCATGACACTGTCTTATTCACCAGAGATAATATTTCTGAATCTGACGATGAAGTTTCTGAACTCTTTCGCAAGGGAAGTTCTCGCACTGTCATTACAGGGGAGAAGATCATCACAATTATGTATCCCGTAACTAAATTAGCCATTGCTGGTGGTGGTCCCATCGCGGAGGCACTAGCCGAAAATGCTCGGTTGCTAGGTTGGCGAGTCGTCATGGCGCAGGCGGTCGACCAAGCAACTGGGTTAATGGCAGATCTTGCAAGCATCGATGCCGCCGTGATTATGGGCCACGACGTCGAATCCTCCAGCATGTCACTGGCCGCCGCACTGGAGAGCGATGCTGGGTACATCGGAGCGCTCGGCTCTCAGAAAATGCAACAGAATAGGGCCGATTGGTTGGCTTACCGAGGGATCACCGAGATCTCCAGAGTCCACGGCCCCGCTGGAGTAAACATCGGAGCTACCTCGCCAGCCGAGATCGCAATATCGATCTTGGCGCAAGCCATTGAAGCCATCAGAGCGCCCTAATCGCCCTTGTTTTCAAGGAGACTCAGCTCCGCAGAGGTGCTAATCTTTGGGAGTCTTAAGGTGCACATATGTGCTTATTTTACTCCTCGAAAGGGTTGTCTATATGGCGCTAGAAGCCGAGAATGCGCGTGCCACACTGCGTTCAATGTGGGAGGCCCAAGGGGATCCAGTAGTGGCCCTTGATGAAGATTGCAACCCAAATAAGGTCTGCAAAAACATGGCTGGTATTACCTTCGATGGTTATGCCGAAGAGGGCGCCGACATTCGAGTGGCCTGGCGCGAGAAGCTTGCCCGCGAAGGAAAATTAAACACCTCTGGTGGCTCAATTCGTGACCTTGTGCTTGGCCCCGTCGAGACTCGTTAACGCACCGGAATTACCGTGACGCTAGATAACCACGCTTCACGTGCCTTGCCTTCTTCTGTTCAAGAACTCACCGATGTCCTGCGTTCCGACGGATATATAGCTGATCGCGGTCTCTCAACCGCCCTCTACATTGCCCTCACGCTCGGACGGCCGCTACTCCTCGAGGGAGAAGTGGGAGTGGGGAAGACTGAATTAGCTAAAACACTTGCCTCACTCTTTGGCCGAAAATTAGTGCGCTTGCAATGCTATGAAGGCATCGACACAAACCAAGCTCTCTACGAATGGGATTACGCGCGCCAAATGCTGCAGATTCGCGCACTCTCTGAGAGCGAAATGAAAGAAGATGCCGTCGACAAACTATTTAGTGCAAAATTCTTGTTAGAGCGGCCGTTACTAGAAGCAATCAGAGCCGGAGATCAGTGCGTGCTACTGATTGACGAAGTGGATAGAGCTGACGATGAGTTTGAGGCGTTTCTGCTCGAACTTCTCTCTGATTTTCAGATCACTATTCCAGAAATCGGAACCATTAAAGCGCAGTCGCGCCCCATCGTCATTCTCACGTCTAACCGCACCCGAGAATTACACGATGCATTGAAACGGCGCTGCCTCTATAACTGGATTGGTTTTCCAGACCCGGCCCGCGAAGTTGAAATCATTCAGGCACGTATACCTGATGTTTCAGAGAAGATGGCCAATAGAGTGGTCGCTGCCGTCAACCGCTTGCGGGACATGGAATTGGCCAAGCCTCCTGGCGTCTCCGAAACTCTCGACTGGGTGGCTGCGCTCGACGCGCTGGGTGCCGACGAATTAACTGCTCAGAGCGCAGATGACACTCTGGGCTCGATTGTGAAGGATCGAGATGATCTTGAATTAGTTCGCACCAATATTCAAGAGGTTGTCTCCAGTGTCTGATGACGCTGGCTTCATCACACTTTTTACCGAATTTGGACATGAACTAAGAAACGTTGGATTACCTATTGGTTCTGACGATGTCATGGCTTACTGCAGTGCAATTGCCGAACTCAATCCTTCCGATATTTTAGATGTTTACTGGGCTGGACGAAGCACGCTCGTGAGTAAGCGTGACCATATTCCACTTTATGACAATGTCTTTAGATCATTTTTTCTCGATGAAAAAGCTGAGTTTAAGAGCGAGAATCGACTTAAAATCAAGGCCTCCTCGAGCGCGCAAGCTGTCATCGATATCCCTGCACCAGAGAGCGGCTCCCCCGGAACGGCAGAAGAAGAGCTTCGCATGGGGCTGCAAGCTTCAACATCGGAACTATTCCGCAATAAGACATTTGCAAGTTGTACACCTGAAGAGTTGGCAGCATTACGGCGAATCATGTCAAGTATCAAACTCACTCCCCCGCGCAGGAAAACAAGACGAAAGATGGCCTCATCGAAGGGTTCACTCATCAGCATGAGACGAATGGTCCGAGAAACGATGAGGGCCCATGGCGAGCCACGCGACCTCCACTTCACAAAGCGTCGATTACGACTGCGGCCATTAGTTCTGATTCTCGATGTGTCCGGATCCATGGCTGACTATTCACGAAACCTTTTGCAGTTTGCCTATTCTGCGCAGAGAGCAGCCAGCCGAGTCGAGGTCTTCTGTTTCGGTACCCGTCTGACTCGCATTACTCGGGCATTAGATAGAAGGCGCCCCGATGAAGCAATGAACATGGCAGCGGGATTAGTTTTCGACTGGGATGGTGGCACACGCATTGGTGACTCACTTGAAATGTTCACTAGGCAGTGGGGCCGCCGGGGAATGAGCAGAGGATCCATCGTGGTTATTTGTTCAGACGGGCTAGATAGAGGGGAACCCGAGGTGCTGGCTCACGCCATGGAAAAACTTTCCAGGCTCTGCTACCGCATCGTCTGGATGAATCCGCATAAAGGGGATAGCCGCGACTTTGCCCCCACTACCCTAGGCATGATGGTCGCAGAGCCGTATATCGATGAAATTGTTTCTGGACATAATTTGAAAAGCCTTGAAGAATTCAGTACAACTTTAACCGCCCTCAGATGAAAAATTGCGATAGGAAGACGCTATGAAGTTCAGTGTTTCAATTCTTGCCGAAGGTGATCGCGAAGTCACCATAGAAGAGGTCGTGGCACTCGCCGATGCGGTGGCGATCCACAGCGGGATCGCCAGTGGGGTGGGGGCGATGTCATACGGTGCTCAGATCATTGTTGAGGCAGAAAATTCTGATCTAGCAGTAGATAGAGCTATTGAGCTCTTTACTTCCGCTGCAGCAACCGCCCAACTCCCGTCGTGGCCAGTAACAAAGGCAGAAACAATTAGTGAAAGCGATGATCTTGAGGAAGACG
>WLIL01000019.1 GCA_009702245.1 Actinomycetota bacterium | reverse complement strand
GATCCCGAGTTGGAAGAGAAGACCGTAGCTCCAAGCCTTGAGACATACCTCAAGATTGTGAAAGACGCCGGTGGCGCCGTAGATAAGTTAGACATCTGGGGACGTCGCCGTATGGCATTCGAAATCGCAAAGAAGCCAGATGGCATCTATGCAGTTATCGAAATGCACTGTGAACCGGCTGCTGTTATTGAGTTGGATCGTCAACTTAATCTCAATGAAGCCGTTCTTCGCACCAAAGTCATCCGTCCAGATATGCGCTGACGCGCTTTAGTGAAGGGAGTCAATAGCCATGGCTGCTGGAGACACCATCATCACCATCGTTGGCAATCTCGTCGACGATCCGGAATTGCGATTCACTCCTTCGGGAGCTGCCGTCGCAAAGTTCCGTGTTGCGTCAACCCCGCGCTACCTCGATAAAGCTACGAATGAGTGGAAGGACGGTGACTCGCTCTTCTTGTCGTGCAACGTCTGGCGCCAAGCAGCAGAGAATGTCGCTGAATCTCTCCAACGTGGCATGCGAGTAATCATTCAAGGACGATTGAAGCAACGCTCTTATGAAACTAAAGAGGGCGAAAAGCGCACCGTGTTTGAAATTGAAGTAGATGAAGTAGGTCCATCACTGCGTAACGCCACTGCGAAGATCTCTAAGACTTCACGTGCAGGCGGAGCGCCTGCTGGTGGCGGCAACGGTGGAGCAAATGGCGGCGGAAACGACGATCCATGGGCTTCATCAGCACCTGCAGGTTGGGGCGCTTCAGTCGGTTCGATGGAAGAACCACCCTTTTAAATCAACCTAATCCACGCTCTCAAAAGAGAGCAGACCATTC
Organism: Actinomycetota bacterium; assembly: GCA_009702245.1. GTDB lineage: Bacteria > Actinomycetota > Actinomycetes > Nanopelagicales > Nanopelagicaceae. Next base: position 14,780 of record WLIL01000019.1, on the reverse strand, counting down.
CTGCGAAGGCAGGGCACCCAGAAATGGAGCACCACGATGGCAAGAGAACGAGATAGAGATAGTAAGGGCCGCGGTGGCGATAAAGCCGCAGCTCTTAAGAAGAACTTCAAGAAGAAGCCATGTTCTTTCTGTCGCGACAAAGTTGCGTACATTGATTACAAGGACACGGGCCTTCTTCGTAAGTACATTTCCGATCGCGGCAAGATTCGCGCTCGTCGCGTCACTGGCGCATGCACTCAACACCAACGCGATATTGCACAAGCCGTGAAGAACAGCCGCGAGGTTGCACTTCTTCCTTACACTTCAACAGCGCGATAGGGGATTGAAATGAAAATCATCCTGACGCACGAAGTAAAGGGCCTTGGCCATCCAGGAGATATCGTCGAAGTGAAGAGTGGTTACGCACGTAACTTCCTCCTCCCACGTGGCGATGCGATTTCTTGGAGCGCAGGCGGAGAGAAGCAGATCGAAGGAATTCGACGTGCACGCAAGTCACGCGAAATTCACGATCTCGATCACGCACAACAGATCAAGAAGACGCTCGAAGAGAACTCCATTCGTCTTGCCGTCAAGGCAGGTGCGGGTGGTCGTCTCTTCGGTTCAGTGACTGAGAAGGATGTCGCACTTGCTGTGAAGGCAGCTGGCGGTCCAGATCTCGATCGTCGTCGTATTGCAATTGCTGGCCACATCAAGACGATTGGTGCACACAAAGTGAAGGTCACTCTTCACCCACAAGTGATCGCCAATATTGCTCTCGATGTACACACTGGGGCCTAAACCCAGAGTTCACTAGTAAGAAGGGGCGAGGGGAAACCTTCGCCCCTTTTGCTTGTGCCGGCTCACAAAGTGGTCCATTAGATTCGCCACATGTCCAATAAATGAGATGTGAAAGATCTTTCTTTATCCCCTGGTCCGTTAGGAGTGAACACGGCGCTGAACAGGGGAAAGAGCAGGACGGCTCATTCTTATCAACAATTCATCCACAGATATCCACACTTTTATCCCGAGTTATCCCCAGTTACCCACAGGAGTCTCGCCTGTCATCCCCTGGTGCCTCCACAGCCTGGATCCAGAGTCCGCGCCGCGCTCATACTCTTCGTCTCAGATCTGAGTCGGAGTGTCACCTGCTCACGGCAGAATATGGATAACAAGGATAAGAAGTGGCGAGAGGAGGCGAAGACATGAGCGTTGCTGAACTCCCCCGTGACCGCGAATTCGAACGCACCCCTCCGCAAGATATTGCAGCAGAGCAATCAGTACTTGGCGGCATGATGCTCTCCAAAGATGCCATCGCTGATGTGGTTGAAACTATGCGCGCTCGCGACTTCTATCGCCCCGCACACGAAACTATTTACGACGCGATCGTCGATCTCTACGCCAGTGGTGAACCTGTTGATCCAGTCACCGTATCTGCCGAGTTAACGAAGCGCGGAGAGATTGCGCGAGTGGGTGGCGCACCATATCTGCACACACTTATTTCATCAGTCCCCACTGCAGCGAACGCTGGTTACTACGCCAACATTGTTCGCGACCGAGCTATTCTTCGCCGACTTGTCGAAGCGGGTACCAAGATTGTGCAACTCGGTTACTCAGTCGAAGGTGAAGTCGACGATGTAGTTGATACTGCGCAAGCTGAAATCTTTGCTGTTACCGAACGTCGGGCTTCAGAGGATTACATGGTGCTCGCCGATCTCTTGGAATCAACTCTTGATGAAATCGAATCAATCAGCACGCGCGGTGGCCAAATGAGTGGGGTACCCACTGGCTTTATTGATCTTGATGAATTAACTCAAGGTTTGCACGGTGGACAAATGATCGTACTTGCGGCGCGTCCTGCTATTGGTAAGTCCACACTTGGTCTCGACTTAGCAAGGTCTGCATCCATCAAACATGGTTTAACGTCGGTGATTTTTAGTCTGGAAATGAGCCGGAACGAAATCACCATGCGTATGCTTTCGGCAGAAGCACGCGTTCCGCTTCACCATATGCGTGCGGGCACCATGGGTGAAGAAGAGTGGGGTCGCCTCGCTCGCCGTATGGGTGAAATTTCAGCCGCACCACTCTTCATCGATGATTCACCAAACATGAACATGATGGAAATTCGTGCCAAGTGCCGCCGGCTCAAGCAACGAAATGAACTACGTCTCATCGTGATCGATTACTTACAGCTCATGAGTAGTGGCAAGAAGGTCGAGAGCCGTCAGCAAGAAGTCTCTGAATTCTCACGCCAACTCAAATTGCTTGCTAAAGAATTAGATGTTCCAGTAGTTGCCATCAGCCAGCTCAATCGTGGTCCAGAACAACGCACTGACAAGAAGCCACTTCTCTCTGATCTTCGCGAATCAGGCTCGATTGAACAGGATGCCGACATGGTGATCTTGCTTCACCGCGAAGATGCCTATGACCGCGATCACCCACGCCAAGGCGAAGCCGATCTCATCGTGGCCAAGCACCGTAACGGCCCCACTAAGACAGTTACGGTGGCATTCCAAGGGCATTATTCGCGCTTCGTCGATATGGCCACACCGATTAACTAAGTGCTTGCGATGCTCTCTTGGCGCGTTGCTGGGTGAGGAGTAATCCACTGATAATCACCGCAGCGCCAATCACTTCGTGAAAGGCGACATTCTCCTTGAGAATAAGTACACCAGCAGAAGTTGAAATAATCGGAATCACATAGGTAACAGTGGATGCAACCGTAGGACCTGCATCGCGGTAAATAACATTCATCATGAGGTTTGCTAAACCTGATCCAAGAATTCCGAGCGCGAGAATTGCCAAGATAGGAGAAATTGTTAGATCGTGTGGTGCCTCGTAGAAGACGATTTCAAAAGGAACCAATACAAGTGAGGCGCATATAAGCTGCATCACCGATTGTTCGAGAATCCCCAGTTTATTAGAGATGTATTTACGAACGTAGGACGAACCGACTCCGTAGCAAAGCGGCGCACCCAGACAGAGCAGCGCCCCTGTGGCATCCCCTGAAATCCCACCGCTCCAGACTCCGAACACTGTGATCACACCTATAAATGAAATTCCCAAGCCAAAGACGCGTCGTTGACTCGGCTTCTCGCTAGCAATCATGAGTGGTGCGATGATGACAGTAAAGAGCGGCGTCGCCGCGTTCAAGATTCCGGCGAGTGATGAGGAGACTCGTTGCTCACCAAAGCAGTAGAGCGACCAAGGAAGGGCATTAAGTAAAAACCCGACTACAAATGTGTGAAACCACAGAGTTCGATCACGCGGAAGCTTCACTCGACGAAGAAACACGATAATCAGCAGCACTACTGCGCCCAGTGCTATTCGCAAAAATGCCACCTGGAAGGGCGAGAAAGAATCCAAGCCCACTTTCATAAATAGAAAAGAGAACCCCCAAATAAAGGAGACCACAAGATAGGACCAGAGCCAGGACGAGCGGTTCTTCATCGAGAAGTTTCAGCGAGCAAGATGCCGCAGAGTACGACCACGGCGCCGCCCATCTGAACGAGGGAGAGCGACTCCCCCAGCCACCACCAGGCAAAAGCTCCCGCGAAGAGGGGCTCCATGGTGCCGATCACGCCTACTCGAGCGGGTGATGTGTAGCGCAGAGCTCCAATAGTGAGCAGGAAGGGGGCGATAGTGCCGAGGAGCACAATGTAAAGGATTACCCACCAGCCAGAAACTGAGGAGCCGGCAAAAGGGCCACCAAGATCGAGGTTGGTGTTGAGCACTTTGGCGGGGAAATTCCAGATGGGTTGGAAGATTGCCCAAAAAATCGTGGCAAAAATGAAGCCCCACGTGACGAGGGAAAGAGTGTCGCGCTTATGAACACCCTTATCCCCGAGTAAGAAGTAGACAGCGAGTGAGACCGAGGCAATAAGCCCGCAAGCGATTCCAAGTGGTTCTAGCTTCGTGTTTGACCAGAGTTGCGAGATCAACACGAGACCAGAAACTGTGCAGGCAATGGCTGCGTACATTCTCTTCTTCACCGCTTCGTGGCGGAAGAATCGAACATAGAGCACGATCCATACTGGTGCAGTAAATTCAAAGAGCAAACCAATTCCCACACCGAGTTTGGTAATCGCGACAAAGTAGAAGTACTGCACGAAAGCAAAACCTGCGATGCCGTAAACGGCGAGAAATGGCACATCCTTCTTAGTAATTCTCAAGGACTTAGCATTCTTAAAGAGAACATAAATTGCAATAAAGAAAAGTGCACCAGCACTTCTAATCTGAGTGAGGCGTGGGGCTGAGAGACCGACATCTAATACTAAACGTGCTGCGGTACCGTTCAGCGCAAAGAGTACTGCCGCAATTGCCACCATAATGGTGCCGCGGCGATGTTGATAATTTCGTACGTCACTCAAAACTGACCAAATTCATTAAAGAACTTGGAAGCCAATTCAATAAATCGAGTATTTGCTTCATCTTCTCCTATGGTAGCGCGTACTCCCTCGACACCATATGGCCGAACAGAGAGACCTACTTCGGCCGCTGATTGCGTGAAAAGCTCAGTCTTTCCAGGCAATCTCATCCATACAAAGTTAGCTTGTGAATCGGAGAGCTTCCAACCTTGTGTCGTAAGCGCATCGCTCACTCGGGTACGTTCCTCAAGAAGATGTGCCACTCTCATCATCAATTTGCCTTCGTACTTAAGTGCCGCGATAGCAGCATCCTCGGCAATATTGCTCACTCCAAAAGGAAGTGTGCACTTGCGAATCGCTTCTGCTAGCTCCAAATGTGCAATGGCATAACCAACTCGAAGTCCTGCTAATCCGTAAGCTTTGGAGAAAGTTCGTAAGATCGCAACATTTTTATAGTTACGAAATAGATCGAGTGAATCAGCAATCCGCGTATCGGTAATGAACTCTACGTACGCCTCATCAATAACTATGGTGATGTGCGCAGGCACGCGATCTAGAAAGTGAACGAGCTCATCTCTCTTAGCTGCGACTCCCGTGGGATTATTGGGTTGGCAGATCAGTATTAATTGTGTGCGTGGTGAAATAGCCGCGACCATGGCATCGAGATCATGACTCTCATCACCTCGCAATGGAACGGGCACACTGATAGCTCCATTGACTGCAGCAACAATGGGGTACGCCTCGAAGGATCGCCAAGCATGAAGAATTTCATCTTCAAAGTTACAAGTGGCTTGCACGATTTGTTGGAGCACGCCCACGGACCCAGTACCGGTTGCAAAGTTATCTGTCACGAGGTGGTACTTCGCCGCCAGGAGATCACGCAAACGTGTATTTGAGAAGTCCGGATAACGGTTGATCTGGGAGAACGAGAGAGCGTCCAGCACTTCAGGCAAGGGTGAGTATGGGTTCTCGTTGGATGAGACCTTGAAACTCTTCACCCCAGGCAGGGTGGCTGCTGGCTTACCCGCCAAGTAGGCAGGGACATTTTCTAGGCTACGGCGCACCCGACCAGCCTACGGGTGGGAAGGGTGGATTCTCGCCCGGTAGGTTAGAGCCAGGTCAGATACCTGACTGGCAGGGATTCAAGTGGAGGGGGTCTGATGAGCGAGTTACAGCTTGTCCAAATCCTCTCTCCTGAGGGTGAATTACTCACCGACCCGGAGTACCCACTCGACATTTCCACCGAAGAGATCCGCGCGCTCTACCGCGATCTCGTGATGGTTCGTCGGTTCGACGTGGAAGCCACTGCTCTCCAACGCCAAGGCGAACTGGGTCTCTGGGCACAATCACTCGGACAAGAAGCCGCACAAGTGGGCTCTGGCCGCGCTTTGATTCCCGGGGACTACGCATTCCCCACCTATCGCGAACACGGTGTCGCATGGGCGAAGGGTGTTCCACCAGAGAAACTTCTTGGGATGTACCGTGGCATAAATCATGGCGGTTGGAATCCGCACGATAACGACTTCCATCTCTACACACTCGTGATTGGTGCTCAAACATTGCATGCCACTGGTTATGCGATGGGTATTCAACGCGATAAGAGTAACAATGCAGTTATTGCTTACTTTGGTGATGGCGCTACCAGTCAAGGTGATGTGAACGAGGCATTCACATATGCCTCCGTGTATCACGCACCAGTGGTTTTCTTCTGCCAGAACAATCAGTGGGCTATCAGCCAACCTATTGAGAGCCAAACAAAGGTTGCGTTATATAAGCGCGCGGCAGGTTTTGGTTTTCCAGGAGTCCGAGTAGATGGCAACGACGTACTTGCGGTGCTAGCAGTTACCCGCGCTGCCCTTGCTCGTGCCCGTGCCGGCGAAGGCCCAACACTCATTGAAGCCTTTACATATCGCATGGGTGCGCACACCACCTCCGATGATCCGAGTCGTTACCGTTTGGCGCAAGAGTTAGATGAGTGGAAACTCAAGGATCCCATTGCTCGCGTGAAGTCGTACCTCACCCGAAGTAGCCTTGCAAATGAAGAGTTTTTCGCGGGTATTGAAAAAGAAGCCGAAGCGATGGCAAGCAAGTTGCGCAGCGACATTGTTGACGCCGAAGACCCATATGTTGAAGCAATCTTTGATCATGTGTACGCCGAACCACATCCAATTCTTGATGCGGAGAAGAGCGCCTACATAAACTATCTTGAATCTTTTACAGAGGGTGAGAAGAAATGATCACTCTAGGAAAAGCCATCAACATGGGGCTGCGCCGAGCGCTCACTGAAGATCCGAAAGTTCTTGTCATGGGCGAAGATGTCGGCAAACTCGGTGGAGTTTTCCGAGTGACTGAAAACTTGCAAAGTGAATTCGGGGAAGATCGCATCATCGATACCCCACTCGCCGAATCAGGAATTCTTGGAACTGCAATTGGATTAGCCCTCCGCGGATATCGTCCCGTCTGTGAAATTCAATTCGATGGATTCGTTTATCCAGCTTTTGATCAGATCACTTCTCAACTTGCAAAGATGCACGCCCGTTCACTCGGTACTTTGAAATTGCCCGTAGTTGTTCGCATTCCCTATGGCGGCGGAATTGGTGCAGTTGAGCATCACTCCGAAAGTAACGAAACTTACTTTGCACACACAGCAGGACTTCGCGTTGTCACTTGCTCTAATCCCAATGATGCATATTGGATGATGCAACAAGCCATTCAATCTGATGATCCGGTTATCTTCTTTGAACCAAAGCGGCGTTACTGGGATAAAGCGGAAGTTAATGAAGAAGCACCATCACTCGGGTTACATGAGACCCGAACTGTGCAAGAAGGAAGCGACTTAACTCTGATCTCTTATGGACCCACTGTTCGTACTGCGATTGAAGTAGCGGCTGTCTGTTCCAAGGAGGGTCGTTCAGTTGAGGTCATGGACCTCCGGACGCTCTCTCCCCTGGACCTGGCCCCAGTCTTTGAATCTGCCCAAAAGACCGGCCGAGTGGTGATTTTGCACGAAGCACCCACATTCCTGGGCCTTGGAGCTGAAATCGCCAGCCAAATTACCGAGGAGTGCTTCTACTCCCTCGATGCCCCCGTACTTCGGGTGGGCGGCTTTAACGTTCCTTACCCACCGGCTCGACTGGAAGAGCATTACCTACCCGACTTAGATCGCACACTCGATGCGATCGACCGAGCATTCGCTTTCTAGAGGAGATGACTCATGGCGCTACGCGACTTCCGACTCCCTGATGTGGGCGAAGGTTTAACAGAAGCTGAAATTCTCCAGTGGTACGTCGCCGTAGGCGATGTGGTCACCATCAACCAGATGATTTGCGAGATCGAAACCGCCAAGGCAGCCGTTGAACTGCCCTCTCCTTATGCAGGAACTGTTACTGCCCTCAAAGTTAATCAAGGCGAGACGGTAGATGTGGGAACAGTCATCATCACGATTGAAGATGGTGTCGCGAGTGAGAGTGCGCCAGCAGCACCCGCAGAAGATGATCGCAATCTTGAAGTACCCACTGGCAAACCAAAACAAGCCGCAGTATTGGTGGGTTATGGAGTCAAAGAAGGACAGACACCTGCACGTCGCGCTCGTAAAGCAGCGAGTGGAACACAAGAAGAGTTGGGCGAGAGCATCGTCGTAGAATTACACGATGGTCCTGTGGTGGCCAAGCCACCTGTTCGTAAACTTGCGAAGGATCTCGGCGTAGATATTCGTCGAATTCGCAAGAGTGGGAATATCACGCGCTCTGACGTACTTGATGCGGCTATGGCATTACATGGTATGGAACAACCACCTGCAACAACTTACGATCCACATCGTGAAGATCGCATCCCCGTAAAGGGAGTGCTCAAAGAAATGGCGCAAGCCATGACTACCAGCGCGTTCACAGCGCCTCACGTCAGTGTGTGGTTACAAGTAGATGTCGCTAAGACTTTGAAAGCAGTGAAGAAGTTAAAGGATTGGGAAGAGTTCGAAGGTTTGCGCGTTTCTCCTCTCCTCATCGTAGCCGCAGCGGTGTTGCAAGCTGCCAAAGAGTTTCCCAAGATCAACTCGAGTTGGGATGAAGCCAATCACGAAGTAATTATCCGTCGCTACATCAATCTTGGATTTGCCGCGGCCACACCACGAGGACTCCTCGTGCCGGTTATTCATGAGGCCGATGGCATGGATATCCCCACATTGGCAAAGGAATTAATGGCTTTAGTGGATACCGCTCGTGAAGGACGTACGCCACCAAATCGCATGCAACACGGCACCATCACCATCACCAACGTTGGTGTTCTTGGCATTGATGGTGGCACGCCCATTCTTACTCCTGGACAAGGTGCAATTCTTGCAGTCGGGCAGATTCGCGAAATTCCTTGGACCGTTAAGGGAAAAATGAAAGTGCGACCAATCTGCCAACTCACACTTTCTTTTGATCACCGAATGATCGATGGAGAACTTGGTTCACGTTTCTTGGCGCGCATCGGTGCGCTACTTGAAGACCCCAGTGAACTTTACGACCAGAGCGATGCTGGCGACGACGAATAAGTTTTAAGGCGTCACAGCCAGATTTGTTAACACACGCTCTGCTAAATCTTCATTTCCGTTAATGCGCGGCTGCACGTTCTCGCGTCCTTTGCGCCCCGCCGCTAGCAAATACCATTCATGTGCGCTCAATGAGATTGCGACCGTCGGCGCCGCTAGTTCCTTAACAAAACTTGCCTTGCCGTCACTATTTACTTCTACGAGCGACGTGAAGCAATCACGCACTTCTAGTAGGAGCGATTGGCCAGGCGCTGCGCTGGCGCGTTTTCCAAAGACCATGGGGAGTGCAACTCCCAATTCCTTCCAAGAGTGCTCCGCACCCAAACCATTTTCATCTCCCGGGATACCAAGTGATGTACGTAGATCCTGATTATGTGTCCAGATATCCATCACACGACGACGTAGAAGTAGTTCGAGGGTTATTTCACCGAAGGGATCAAAGTGAATAAGTGTTTCAGGGGTGCGTACATCTAATTCCCATGCCTCATTGCGCAGGTGTGTGATGTCGACGAATTCACCAAAGACAATTTGTCCGCGGCGAGAGCGACGAACTTCCACATCGATCTCCATAAAGCCGGCGAAGGCGCTCTTCACCCAAGGCTTGGCCACATCGATGGTGGTTGGGTCGGGTGTTTCACCCCCGAGGACTCGTGACTCCAACCCCACCATGTGGCTGACGAGGTCCTTCCGACTCCAACCAGGGCACGGTGTAGGCGCCTCCCACTCCTCATCTGAAAGGGCGGCTCCCAGCGTAGAAATGGCGCGCACACTCTCCAGCCAGGCGAGGCGCAACCGTTCAATTTCCGGATGAGTTGTGGGCTGAGGCGACATAGGTGGCAGGCTAATACCTATGCGAGCACATGTCATTCAACTGCGAACCGACCTTTCAGAACCCATTAGCGAGCGGATCGATCGCGCCGCGGCCTTGGTAAAGGCTCAATCGGCTGCTGAATTCGTCATGCTTCCTGAACTGTGGGTACAAGGTGGATTCGCCTTTCCCACATTTCCAGAGAGCGCAGAATCTATTACCGGTCCGGCTGTGACCGCGCTACAAGCTGCAGCCAAGGAAGCACAAGTCTGGTTGCATGGTGGATCCCTTGTTACTCGCGACGATGATGGAAAACTTCGCAACACCGCAATCGTTATTTCGCCTACTGGGGAATTGGTGGCGAAGTATGCAAAGCGTCATCTCTTCGGCTTCTCAGGTGGTGAAACAACCGTGCTCACCGCCGGAGATGATCTTGTGACGGTTGATCTCCCGTGGGGTCGTGCGGGATTAAGTATCTGTTATGACCTACGTTTTCCTGAGATGTATCGTGCACTTCTTGATCTTGGTAGCAAGATCTTTCTTATCCCGTCCGCATGGCCAGAGCGACGCATCGCACATTGGTCGTTACTTACGCGCGCACGCGCAGTTGAGAATCAATGTTTTGTTATCTCCTGCAATGGCGTAGGAGTTCAAGGCGATACGGTGCTTGGCGGTCGTTCAGTAGTAGTAGATCCATGGGGAGCAGTACTTGCCGAAGGTGGGGACGATGAGGAAGTTCTTACTTGTGATTTGGATATTGAAACGATTGATAAGACTCGTGAAATATTTCCGGTCTTAAAAGATCGTCGTAAATAGTCCAGATCTAGAAAGCGGCCTCTGATATCTCCATGATGGAGTTATCTGTGGTCTCCGCAATAACGCGTTGCATCGCGATCGGTGGCAAGTAGGTAGCTGCAAAGAACTTCGCTGCAGCAATTTTTCCTTCGTAGAAGGACTTATCGCGTGCGCTGGCTCCTTCCAACTTAGATTGTGCAATCTCAGCTTGGCGAAGGAGCAACCAACTTGTCACTAGATCGCCGGTGGCGAGAAGTAGCCGAGAAGTGTTGAGGCCTACCTTGTAGATCTCCTTCGGTTCTGATTGCGACATCATCGCGTGACCCACGAGTGTTCCCACGATTGCTTGCACGTCATCAAGTGCCTTACTAAGCAAGTTGCGCTCTACAGCAAGGAATCCTGATCCGTTATCGGCCTTCGCAAACTCTGAAACCTGCATGGCGATAGTTCCGAGAGCCTGACCCTTATCGCGCACGATCTTGCGGAAGAAGAAGTCCATGCCTTGAATAGCAGTGGTTCCTTCGTAAAGTGTGTCGATCTTGGCATCGCGTACATATTGCTCGAGCGGCCAATCTTGGGTGAATCCAGAGCCACCGAATGTTTGTAAGCTCTCGGTGCCGAGGAGTACCCAAGCGCGCTCACTGCCAAAGCCCTTCACGATCGGAAGCATGAGATCGTTCATGGCAACCAGGAGCGAAGTATCTTCACCGGCAGTCTCTGCCAGCACGATGTCATCTTGCAAGCTAGCGGTGTAAAGGACGAGCGCACGCATACCTTCGGCGTAAGCCTTTTGCGTGATGAGTGAGCGGCGCACATCAGGGTGATTAATAATGGCGACGCGTGGGCTCGCCTTATCGGTCATCACGGTCATATCTGGACCCTGGATGCGTGTCTTTGCGTAAGCAAGGGCTTGTTGGTAACCAGCACTCAACGTTGAGATTGCTTTAGTGCCCACCATCATGCGGGCGAATTCAATAACCTTAAACATTTGCGCAATACCGTCGTGAACATCTCCAAGAAGTAGGCCGACGCAAGGTTCTTTCTCGCCCATCGACATTTCACAAGTAGATGAGACGTTGAGTCCCATCTTCGATTCGATGTTGGTGACATAGATGCCGTTACGCTCGCCGAGCTCGCCACTCTTATCGTCAAAGTGGAATTTAGGAACGATGAAGAGTGAGAGACCCTTCGTACCTGGGCCAGCACCCTCAGGACGAGCGAGTACAAAGTGAATGACGTTATCGGAGAGATCGCTATCACCAGATGTGATGAAGCGCTTCGTTCCGGTGAGATGCCAAGTGCCATCAGCTTGTTGCACGGCCTTTGAACGCCCGGCGCCGACGTCGCTACCTGCTTCGGGTTCGGTGAGCATCATGGTTGCGGTCCACATTTTATCGACCATGATTTTTGCAAGTGTTTTTTGGTATTCAGTACCTAGTTCATATAGAACGTGTGAGAACGAAGAACCGGAGGCGTAAATATGGATAGCGGGATTAGAACCGAGCACCATCTCGGCAATCGCCCAACGAACAGACGGTGGGATTACTGTTCCGCCAAGCGCGGCAGGAACATCGATATGCCACCATCCGCCTTCAACGAATGCGTCGTATGACTTCTTGAATGCTTCTGGAAGATAAATGTTGCCGGTCTCTTTATCAAAGCGCGTGCCTTCGCGATCACCGATAACGAATGAATCGGCGAGCTCATTTTCAGCTAGGCGCTTCACCTCTTCGAGCATGCCCATTGCAGTGGGGCGATCAATGTCTCCGAAGGGGCCTTGGCCCATGACCTTCTCGCGACCGAGGAGGTCGAAGAGCACGAACTCGATATCGCGCAAGTTGGCTGTGTAGTGGCCCATGGGAACTCCTTAAAGAATGGCTATGTTACTCACCGGTAACTTATATATTCCTCCAGGTGAGGCTCGCTGGCAAGCCAGGCAGACTCTCTTTATGGGAGAAGTCCCTCGCGTGGGATTGCGCCTATCATCGAGGTGTGGCCCCTTCTCTTGCCCCTTTTGGTCAGCAACCACGGGTAATGAGCGTGTGTAGTGGCAATATTTGCCGCTCGCCCTCCATGGAAGCCGCTATTCGCCATTACTTTCCGGGGATCGACCATGGAAGTTCAGGAACTGGCAATTGGCACGTGGGCGAAGGGGCGAGCCGGGAAGCAGTGGCAACCTGGGAAGATCGCGGGTATCGCCACGAGCACCGGGCGCAGCAATTCCATCCGAAATTCTTTGCCGAGTATGACCTGATCTTGGTTGCTGATTCTGGACATATGGAAACGCTGCGTGGATTGGCCCCGAATGCAGAGGCACTTGGAAAGATTCACTTTCTTCGCGAATTTGATCTAGAAGCTAATGGCGAGTTGGATCTGGCGGATCCCTATTATGGGTCGCGTAAAGATTACGAAGATGTATTCGACATCATTGAAAGATCAGTTATTGAATTACATCGTCAACTCAGTACAGAGATTTAACGAAAGACGAAACCCAAGCCGACTTCGTCATCTTCTTCAAAGATGAAGGTGTGTTCGCCAGTCGGATATGCATTTCCACTTACTTCAGGGATTACCGCGTCGTATCCATCTGCGCTCGCGGTGCCCACAATGTGTCCAAGGAAGCGCGAATTCACAATGGAATCGTGCGTGAGTACGTCGCCCTCTGACAGTTTTCCCTCGGCGTGGAGCAGTGCGATCCGGGCACTTGTGCCAGAACCACATGGCGAGCGGTCGACTTCTCCATCAGCAAAAATCGTGACATTCCTTTGATGAATTCCAGTCGCTGTCTTACCAAGGTCTTCATAAATGATCGTTCCATAGACGCCAGATAAGCGCGGATCACTCTTATGTTGAGCAACAGGTGCATCATTCAAGAGCCACTTGATCTCTCGTCCAATAGCAATTAATTGCGAATAATGATCTGCATCTACCTTGAGCCCAACGAGAGCGGCATCAAGACTTACATACATCGCGCCGCCATAACTCACATCGACAACTACTCGACCAAGTGAAGTTTCAATCTCAATGTTTCGTGCAACTACGTATGAGGGTACGTTTCGGAAAGTGACATCTACTGTCTTTCCTGCGACGCGACGCACTCGAGCGGTCACTCGACCAGAAGGCACATCGATCGTGACATCTGTTTCACCATCAGCGCCTGCTTGTACTCGTCCGGTACGCACGGCCCATTCACCTAGGGCGATGGTGCCATGTCCGCAAGCGGTGGAGTAGCCATCTTTGTGCCAGAAGAGCACGCCGAAATCTGCGCCTTTATCATTGGGAGGAATCACAAAACAGCCATACATATCTGCATGTCCACGGGGCTCATGACAGAGAAGTTGACGTACACGATCTACTTCAACGTTATGAGTGGCATATTCACGCCGCTCCAAGACGGTGTTGCCGAGTATTTCGGGTACGCCGCCGGTGACGATACGGAAAGGTTCGCCTCCGGTATGAAAGTCCTCAGTGGTAATGCGCATAAGAGCAACGTTACTAGAGCAGTCTGTTCTCCATGATGCTGAACTTCGTTACTACCGCCGGCTTGGGAGTTCCATCTGCCTTAAGAGGTAGGAAGGTGTAGGTGTAGCTGGCGAAGTCGAGAGTCACAGATTCGTTGATGCGACTATCTCCGCTATTAGCTGATAGGGCGATCGCGGAGATGATTACCTCATTAAGTGTGAGCGTGTAGTAGTCAACGGGCCGTTGGCCGGCATTACGAACCGTCAACGTAGCTGTCTTCATATGTTTCCCAGTTGAGAGGTTTGCGAAAAGTACCGGGGATGAAGAGTCAACAAATTTGGTGATTGTTAAATCGTTGAAGGTTGTTTTCCCAGCTCCGCCGCCGCCACCCATTTGGGTAGTTCCGGAGTTAGTCGCGCCCCATGACCATGAAAGAACGTCGATTTCACTCGCATGAGCGCGGTCGAGTGAATCTCCTTGGACACCGTCAATTTTGAGAAACATATCTTGCGCGGCATTTGCTGCGCTCATTCCGCCAGCCGTAATGGCGGCGACAAGTGCCATAACTAAAATCGATCGTTTCATGTTTACCGCTTTCGTTGAATAAGGGTCGCGAAAGCCTAACAAGTGGTTTGGTATCTCGCCATCGGGAATGAACGATGCAGTTCAGAAGCCCTATTCTGCCACTGAGCTGCGGCAACAGGACCAGGAACAATCGGTGTTGTTCACTTTTTGTCGCTATTTCACCGCTTGTTATCGCACGTACCCATATTACTCGGCGAACTTCAATGCGTCAGGATGAAGTTTCGGTATTTTAGGAGCAACCGTGATTTCAATACTT